>DASVBM010000305.1:0-7673 GCA_036375835.1 Chitinophagaceae bacterium
CCAATTTCACCGTTTCATTAAGCGGTGCCACCGTGGCAACAGGACTCACTTATCAATGGCAGTCCTCACCGGATAACGCAACATGGTCGAACGTTGCCGGGGGAACGGGCATGTCGCTCACAACTTCCCAATCCGCATCGAGCTGGTATCGCGCGATCGTAACCTGTACCAGTGCAGGACTTTCCGATACTTCAGGCAGCGTGCAGGTGACTTCGCCGGGACTGATCTCCGGTACTTTCACGATTGATGCAGGCGCGCCTACAGGTGGCAGCAATTTCCAGACTTTCGCGGAAGCGGTTAATTATATCGCCTGCGGTATCAACGGGCCTGTTGTGTTCAACGTAGCGCCGGGTACGTACAGCGAGCAGGTGGTGATCCCGCAGATCGGCGGAACTTCTGCTACCAATACCATCACATTCAAAGGAAATCTTGCTTCACTGTCACCCAATATCTCAAGCACTACCAACCGTGCCGCAATCCTGTTACAGGGCGCGGATCACGTGATCATCGACAGCCTGATAATTGACGTTTCTGCAGGTACCTCAGGCTGGGGTGTTGCGCTGACAGGCCAGGCCGACAGCAACCGTGTATCAAATTGCGTGATCACTACCAGTGCTTCTTCTACTTCCAGCAATTACATGGGACTGGTGATCAGTGGTTCGTCATCCAGCTATACTACGTCCGGCAATAATGGAAACGGCAACCTTTTCCAGAACAATACCATCAATGGTGGTTATTATGGAATATCACTTTACGGAAACAGTGCAGCCGGAGCGCAGAACCTGAACAACGTTGTTTCCGGTAACATTGTGAATAACACCTACGGTTACGCCATCTACCTGGTTTACCAGTCAGGTGCGTTGGTAGACAGCAACGAGGTGTCAAGAACTTCGCGTACCAACTCAACCACTACCGGTGGCGTTTTCCTGAGCACGAACGTAATCAATACAAGGGTGGAACAAACCCGTGTTCACAATATGTTCGATGCAATGCCGACAAGCACTTCCACGTTTTACGGAATTTATGTAAGTGGAGTTGCAACGGCGGGAAATGAAAATAAGCTCATCAATAACCTGATTTATACACCTGGCGGAAACGGCACAGTCTACGGTATTTACAATTCCAGCGGCGCGTACATGCAGGCTTATCACAACACCATCGCGTTTGATGATGTAGCCGCAACCACAGGTACCGCCTATGGCTTTTACCAGACCGGTACGGCGGCAGGAATCAGTTTCCGGAATAACATCGTTGTAATTACCCGGACTGGTACCGGCATCAAGCGCAATTTGTATTTTGTTACTACGGGCTCAACCATTACCAGCAACAACAACCTGTTGTACATGAACGTGGCTGGTGGTACCAATAATAACCTGGGCCAGTGGGGAACAACCAACTATGCGACGCTGGCGAACTGGCAGACTGCAAACGGTGCGGCCTACGACCAGCAGAGCGTATCCTCTGATCCTATGTTCAGCAACCCGGCATCGGGTGATTATACACCGACTGACGGCACCATCAACAACCTGGGAGCCGCGCTGGGTGTAACAAACGATATTACCGGTGCGCCAAGAAACATGGCATCCCCTGATCTGGGGGCCTATGAATTCAGTGGTCCTCCCTGCGTGAACCCGCCAACAGCTGGTACAGCCGTCAGTACGGCAACTTCAGTCTGTGACGGTGTATCATTCACCTTGAGTTTAACAGGTAATTCGGTTGGAGAGAACCAGACTTACCAGTGGCAGACTTCTCCGGACAATGCCACATGGACCAACGTTGGCACGGCTTCAACGTCCAGCCTCTATACAACTTCGCTTACTGCAGGCAGCAGCGTGTGGTACAGGGCAGCCGTTCAGTGCGGTGCAGGTACCATCGTCTATTCCAGCAGTGTGCAGGTGGTTTCACCTTCACTGGTTGCCGGTACCTATACCATCAACAGTGCAGCGCCAACAGGCGGTGGAAACTTCCAGACATTCGGCGATGCCATCAACTCTATCAAGTGCGGAATTAACGGCCCGGTTGTGTTCAATGTGATGGCAGGCAGCGGACCTTATCCCGAGCAGGTCACGATCCCGGCTATCGCGGGTGCGTCGGCAACGAACACGATTACTTTCAAGGGAAATGGCGCTACTGTATCATATAACAGCTCGGACGCAAACAACCGTACAGCGATCATACTGAATGGTGCTGATCATGTTATCATTGACAGCCTGGTGATCGATGTTTCAGCGGGTACTTACGGATGGGGCGTGCTGCTGACCAACAGGGCAGACAGCAACGTGATCAGTAACTGTACGATCCTGAATAACACGGCTTCAACCGGTACGAATTTCCTGGGTATCGCCATCAATGGTTCAGGTACCGGAACAGCGTTTTCGGGAAATAATGGTAACGGTAACCTGATCACCCGTAATACCATCACCGGTGGATACTATGGTGTTTATATTTACGGCAGTACTACAACGTACAACAAGTTCAACACCATAAGCAATAACCTGGCGCAGGAGTTTTACTCCTACGGTATTTATGTGTACGGCAACGATTCCGTTACCGTCAGCAAGAACGAGATCACACGGCCTACCCGGACAGCTGTTACGACGACATATTGTATCTATATCTCAACCAATACCGCTGTAACAGTAGAGAAGAACAGGATCCATAACCTGTTTGGCGGCGCAACTACCAGCACTTCAACATGCTACGGTATCTATTTCGCCGCATCCGGATCATCGGCTACTCCAAATAGAGTGGAGAACAACCTCATATATACCTTGCAGAACAATGGTGCGCACTACGGGGTGTACTCACTTGGCTATAACTACAATAACTTCTACCACAACACTATCGCGCTGGATGACGCATCGTCGACAGCAGGTACTACCTACGGAATGTACGTTTATGGCACTTCGGGGGTAAACATCCGGAATAATATCGTGTATGTTACGCGTGGCGGAACAGGAACCAAGTACCTGCTCTATTTCTCAACAACCGGCGTGGCTGTATCAAACAATAATATCCTTTGGATGGGCAGCACTTCCGGAACCAATAATATCGGTTATTTCAGTGGTGCACAGGCTACGTTTGCCAACTGGCAGGCGGTTAACAGCAGCGCCTGGGACCAGCAGAGCGTTAATGCTGATCCGGTGTTCGCGAACCCTGCCGGCGGAGACTATACGCCAACCAATGCGGCTGTAGATAACCTGGCAATCCCAGTGGGTGTAACCGAGGATATCAACGACTCAACCCGGAGCGTTGCTACACCGGATATCGGCGCGATAGAATGGTCTGCACCGGCTTGTACCGGTTCAAACGGTGGCACGATCACCGCTGTGAAGACTTCATTCTGCGGACCTGATTCAACGTTCCTGTCGGCAGCGGGTTATTCCGATGGGTCACAGGCTACCTACCAGTGGCAGTATTCGAACGATAACTTTGTCAGCGATTCAACCAATGCACCTGGCGCCAACAGCCCGCTCAGTTATTCAACCGGTGTGATCAGCGCAACCCGTTACTACAGGTTAAGGGTTACCTGTGCTGCAACCGGCACAACAGGTTACTCGAATATCCTGGAGGTTACGGTTAACCCGATTCCAACTGTATCTGTAACTCCTGCGTCGCCCTCGGCAGTCTGCGAGCCTGATGCAGTGGTACTCAGCCTGGGTACTACTTCAGCCACATCGCCGGGTTACCAATGGCAGCTGGGCGGTGCCGATATCGGAGGTGCTAACGGCACATCACATCCGGCAACCGTATCGGGCAGTTACCGGTTGAAGGTGACAGATGGCGTGACTACCTGTTCCGGGTACTCGAATGCGGTAGTAGTTACCGTAAACCCGAAACCGTCTGACGTGACATTCGGAGCCGCGTCATATAGTGTTTGCCCGGGTTCATCAGCGCAGATGATTACAGTATCAGGTGGAACGATTTCAAATTACCCGATACTCACCGAAAACTTCAACGGAACAGCTGCAGGATGGACTACAGTGAACAACACCACAGGTGGAAGCAACCCGGCAGCCGCTGCCTGGACGCTCACGCCAAGCGGTGCTACTTACAGCAGTAACGACGCCAGCCAGTTCTACTTCTCAAACAGCGATGCTGCAGGAAGTGGAAACAACACGCTGACCATCCTTACTTCGCCTGCGTTCAGCACAGTAGGCTTTGTAACCGGAAACCTGACGTTCTATCAGTATTATAATGACTATGACCCTTCTGACTTTGCATACGTAGAGGCATCTACGGACGGCACTACCTGGACGAACCTGGCGACCTATTCTACGGACATGGGTACCAGTACAGGATTCGTACAGACCAACATTGACCTGTCGGCCTTCCTCGGCCAGCCTACGGTTTATGTGCGCTTCCGTTATGTGGCGGTTTGGGGCTTCTACTGGGCAATAGACAATGTGTCGATCAGTGGTACACAATCAACCACACTGGCCTGGTCACCTGCAACAGGTCTCTTCACCGACCCGGCTGCAATAACACCGTATGCCGGTTCAAATGAGGATACATTGTATGCGCTGCCTTCCGGTAACCAGGTTTACCAGGTAACTGCAACCAGCACCGCGGGTTGCGCCGATACCAGCACAATCGCTGTAAACTATAACACCACCGTTACCAACAGTACCAATCTTGCAGGTACTGCCGGCGGCGGACAGGTTTGCGCGAACTACAGTGTGTCTACTTCGAACAATTTCTTCAACAACTGTAACATCATCGCTACGGTTACACCATCCGGGGCTTCGCCGGTAAGCGGTAACGTGAACGCCTGCGTTACCATAGACGGTACGCCGCAAACGGCAAACGGCCAGTATTATGTGCAAAGGCATTATGATATCACGCCTGCGACCAACCCGGCTACCTCCACAGCCACGGTAACATTGTACTTCCTGCAGAGTGAGTTCAATGCATACAACAGTGTCGTGGATTCGCTTATCTATCCCAAATTGCCTGCAAATGGCAGTGACGCTGCAGGTATTGCCAACCTCCGCATCAGCCAGTTCCATGGAACCGGTACGAATCCTTCCAACTATACCGGACCCGGTGAGTTGATTGATCCGGTGGATGCAAACGTGGTTTGGAATGCATCCGCTAACAGGTGGGAGATCACGTTCAATGTAACAGGATTCTCCGGTTTCTATGTACACACCAGGAACTTCGTGCTCCCTGTTACCATCACCGATTTCAAAGGTGAACTGGCAGGTACAGTGAACAAACTGATGTGGACTACCGCAACCGAAACCAACAACGCAGGATTCGAATTGCAGCGCAGTGCAGACGGCATCAGCTTCAGCGGTATCGCTTATGTTGCTTCGAAAGCAACCGGCGGAAACAGCACTACCGCGCTCAACTACGGTTTTGATGACGAAAAACCACTGGCGGGCAATAGCTACTACAGGCTGAAGCAGGTAGACAAGAACGGTAAGTTCAGCTACAGCAATATCGTACTGCTGAGCAGGAAAGTGAAAGATATCACCCTTACCAATGTTTACCCAAGCCCGGCTACGCGCGAACTGAACGTTGTAATCATCGCTCCGGCTTCTGAGAAAGTTACACTTGTGGTGACTGACCTCACTGGTAAGGTGATCATGCAGCTGAATACGAAGGTCGTTGCGGGTGAGAACCTGGAGCGCCTGAACGTACAGCAGCTCGCAGCAGGCACTTACGTAATCAAGGCAATCTGCGCCAATGGCTGTGAGACCGCGGTGCAGCGTTTTGTAAAGCACTAATGCCATCTCACTAATAAAAAAAAGGCCGCCTCATTTCGAGGCGGCTTTTTTTTACCCGTATCAATCTCTATTCCGGGCTTCAGGTGCGGTTTAACCACGCGCAGGACATCACCCCGCCGGGCATTATCTTTTCATTGTTCAAGACCGGTTTTTACTCCGGAAATCCCGGCAATACCTCCGTGCCCGTCAGCTACGGTTCGGGAAGCGGACAAGTGCCGGCCATGTCCGGTGGTTGTTTACCCCTGGCTTACAATTTAGTTACCCCTTGCTTACCCCTGGGGTAAACGAGGGGTAAACGAAGGGTAAACGAAGGGTAAACCAGCTAAGACGATGGCCCCATCTTTTCCTGCTTTTGGCAGCTCCGGGGACGGATCCGGATCGGTTGCAGAAATGCAAAAAACCGGTTGAACTGTAACCTTCCGACGGGTATTTCGCCCGGTGAGGTGTTGATCAACCTGGTAGCATCCCGTGGCAGAAGCCAGCAAAGCCGGCGATGGCAGCGGCGGATCCCGGTCAACTGAGGCATCAAAAAAAGAGAGACTGCCTTTTTCAGGCTGTCTCTCTTTTTTGTTCCGCTGGCTGTGCTTCGATCAACTCAGCAATGCCAGGCTTTTTTCAATGATACCCAGGCATTCCCTCACCTGCGCTTCGGTGATCGGCAGGGGTGGGGCAAAGCGGATCTTATCGCCATGAGTGGGTTTAGCCAGTAAGCCGTTTTCTTTTAATACCAGGCAAAGTTCCCAGGCGGCTTCAGGGTTGCGGTGTTGGATTACGATCGCGTTCAGTAAGCCCTTGCCCCGGACAATACTGATGAAAGGTGACTTCAGTTCCAGCAGCCCTTCCCGGAGTATGGTACCCATGCGTGCCGCATTTTCCGCCATTCTTTCTTCTTTCAGCACTTTAAGCGCTTCCATTGCAACAGCGCAGGCAAGCGGGTTTCCGCCATATGTACTTCCGTGTTCCCCGGGTTTGATATTGAGCATTATCTCATCGTCGGCGAGTACGGCAGATACCGGCATCACCCCACCGCTCAGTGCTTTTCCAAGTATCAATATATCGGGCCGCACGTTCTCGTGGTCACAGGCCAGCATCTTACCGGTCCGGCAAAGCCCGGTCTGGATCTCATCGGCAATGAAGAGTACGTTGTATTCGTCGCAGAGTTCGCGTACGCCGCGGAGATAACCCTCATCCGGAACCACTACGCCCGCCTCACCCTGGATGGGCTCGACCATGAAACCAGCTACATTTTTGTCCTGGAACGCTTTTTCCAGTGCAGCCAGGTCGTTGTAGGGCACCAGTTCGAAGCCCGGCATATAGGGGCCGAATGCCCGGTAGCTGGAGGGATCGGTGGAACTGGATATGGCAGCAAGGGTACGGCCCCAGAAATTGCCTTCTGCAAAGACGATCTTCGCCTGGTTTTCCGGAATCCCTTTTTGGGTGTAACCCCAGCGCCGCGCCAGCTTAACAGCGGTTTCGCCGCCTTCCACTCCGGTGTTCATCGGAAGGACTTTCTGGTAGCCAAAATATCCGGTAATAAACTTTGCGTATTCACCCAGCAGGTTACTGTGAAATGCACGTGAGGTGAGGGTCAGCTTTTTCGCCTGCGCGGTAAGCGCCGATACGATCCGGGGGTGACAATGTCCCTGGTTTACAGCGGAATATCCACTGAGAAAGTCATAATACCGCTTTCCGTCCACGTCCCAGACGAAAACCCCTTCGCCTTTTTCCAGAACCACGGGCAGGGGGTGGTAGTTATGGGCGCCAAAGTCTGCTTCCAGTTGCAGGTAGGTTTGTGTCTTTTCAGACATCTGTTGCGTGATCATAAATAGAAGTGATTGATAATTAATAATAAAATGCTGAAGCCGGTTTGATTTCAGCCACGCGGGTGATCGAGGAAGTCAAGATTTAACCGGAGAAAACGCATGCTTTTAATTATCAGCT
>DASVBM010000459.1:0-9261 GCA_036375835.1 Chitinophagaceae bacterium
TTTTACGATATCAAAACCCACCAGGGATGGTTGCGTAATATGCAGGTAAGGCTGGCTACCACGGGCGAGCTGATGGTGAATATCGTATTCGGTTACGAAAATGAATCAAACCGTAAAAAACTGCTGGACTACATGCTGCAGCAGTTCCCTCAGATCACTACCTTGCTCTACACCATCAATACCAAGTGGAACGACAGCATGTATGCCCTTACACCGGAAGTGTATTTCGGTAAAGGTTATATCATCGAAAAACTGGAGAACTTCGAATTCAAGATCAGTCCGAAGTCGTTTTTCCAGACGAATACCCGGCAGGGTGAAAAGCTATACCAGGTGACGCGTGCGTTTGCAGAACTCAACGGCTCGCAAACCGTTTATGATTTGTACTGCGGTACCGGCAGCATCGGCATCTTTGTAAGCCCGGGGGCGGCTAAGATCATTGGGGTGGAAACCGTAGAGGAAGCAGTGCTCGACGCACGCGAGAACGCTGCGTTGAACGGAATTACCAGCGCGCATTTCATTACCGGTGACGTATCAGATGTATGTGATGACGCTTTTTTCCGGGACAACGGGCGGCCCGACGTGATCATTACAGACCCTCCACGGGCAGGAATGTCTGAAAAACTGGTGCGGAAGCTGCTCGAAATGGAGGCGCCGTTGATTGTTTATGTAAGTTGCAACCCGGCAACGCAGGCGCGTGACCTGGCCATCCTGGACGAGAAATATACGGTTGAAAAGATACAGCCTGTGGATATGTTCCCGCATACCCATCACATAGAAAACGTGGTGCAGCTAAAATTGAGGAAGGCTTAAATCATACAGAATGACACAATTCAGACCCAGCAGATTTGAAATTCTTCCGCCGGTTGTAAAAAACCTGCTGATCATCAACGGGCTGATGTTCCTGGCGCAACAGACCATTAAAACAACAGCGTTCGGATCATTGTTCGATCTCTTTGCCCTGCATACCTGGCAAAGCCCCTTGTTCCGCCCCTGGCAATTCGTAACGCATATGTTTATGCATGGTGATTTCATGCACCTGCTCTTTAATATGTTCGCTTTGTGGATGTTCGGTTCCATTCTCGAGAACATCTGGGGACAAAAGCGATTCCTTACTTTTTATTTTGTCTGCGGACTCGGCGCTGCGCTGGCGCATATGATTGCTTTGTATTTCGAAAACGAACAGTTGATACATTACTACAACCTGCTGAGCCCGATGGAGCAGATACAGCTGGAAAGCAACTTCTACGACAGGCTCAATACGCCAACTGTTGGCGCTTCGGGAGCGGTGTTCGGCTGCCTGACCGCATTTGGCTACCTTTTCCCGAACACGTATATTAACGTGTGGTTTGTGATTCCGATCAAAGCAAAATGGTTCGTCGCACTGTATATCGTGATGGAGTTAATATCGACGGTACAGAACTCCGCCGGCGACAACGTGGCACACCTTGCGCACCTGGGCGGCGCACTGTTCGGGTTTATCATGGTATGGTTCTGGAATAAGAAGAACCGCCGTACTTTTTACTGAAGAAATTCTTTATAAATGGGTGAAAGGGACTATTACCGGAAAGATTATCTGAAAGAGAAAGGCATGTTTACGCCTGGATTCGATAACGCGATCGTATCGCTGGTGATCTTCAATCTCATCGTATTCACGATCCTTTTCGGATTGCACCTGATTTACCTGGTGGTCTATGATACAGCAGCAGTCGCCGACCCGGTATTTGAAAGCGATATTGAAGCGGCGCTCAACCTGCCCGCAGACCCTTCCGGATTTATTTACCGGCCATGGACGCTACTCAGTTATATGGTGAGCCATTTCAGCTTCTGGCGATTACTCAGCAATATGCTGTGGCTTTGGGGTTTCGGGTATATTCTGCAGACTGTCGCCGGCAGCAACCGGGTAATACCGGCGTTTATCTACAGTGGCTTGTCTGCCGCCGTTTTTTTCCTTTGTTCCTGGTATTTATTCGATCGTAACCTGGCACCACAGATGTCCGGCGCCGCAGCAGCAATTGTTGGAATGTCTGTTGCCGCAACTGCGATATCTCCGGATTACCGGATCTTCCCGATGCTGGGTAACGGCATACCACTGTGGATTCTTACAGCGGTTTTCCTGGTACTCGATCTTGGAACCGTCAGCATCAGTCTGAACCTGCTGGTTGCCCATCTCGCCGCGGGTGTTAGCGGTTACCTGTTTGCGTTTTTGATAAAGAAGGGAAATGATCCGGGTGCCTGGATGTACCGCCTTGCCGCAAAACTTGCCGACCTCTTCAACCCGGAAAAGAAGTACGCAGGCAGGGAACGCCAGACACTCTACTACAAAACCGGTAAGCAGCCCTACACGAAAAAGCCCAACCTCACCCAACAGAAGCTGGATGAGATCCTCGACAAGATCAACCAGCGCGGCTATGATACACTTACCGAGGAAGAAAAAGCTTTCCTGAAAAAAGCAAGCGAGCAGTTGTAATGGCCAGGAAGATTCTCAAGGCGGCCGGCATATTCATCACCATCCTGGTTTCCCTGGTTTACCTTGTTGCCTCCGTGGCTGGCTATTTTCCGCCGGCAAAATTCCCATGGCTCACCTTGTTCAGCACGTTTTACCTTCCTGTTTTAATCGTTTTCGTTTTTATCGTCGTCACCTGGTTTTTCGTCAGGCGGAAAACAGGCCTGCTACTCTTGCTGCTGCTGCTGCCCGGCTTCAAGGCCTTGTTCTCCACTGTAGGGCTGCATGTATTCAGGCCATCCTGGCAGTGGAAGAAAGAGCCGGGTACGGTCCGTATCATGTGCTGGAACATCAATCGCATGGGCAGCGCATACCTGAACGCCGATACGCCTGGCAGCAGGCGAAGAGCGGCGCTCGCGTTTATCGAAAAAGTCAATCCCGATATCCTCTGCCTGCAGGATTTTGCCCAGGATGAACGGCTGGTGGATGGCAGAGATTATTTTGTGAACAACATCAATTCGGTGATCGCTGCGGGTGGCTTTACCGGCTACCATTATCTCTATCACTTCGAATACAACGGGCCATCGTACTGCGATATGATCGGTCCTGCCATATTTTCCAGATTCCCGATCACCGATACCGGCTCTTTTCATAAAAACGGAGCGTTGCCGATGGAACGGTTTGGTTTCGCCGACATACTGATCGCCGGGAAAAAACTCCGTGTTTTCAGCACCCACCTTTCCTCTATGAGCCTCTGGCCGAATACCGGTGAGGAATCCGGGATCCGTTATCTGGAAGGTGACAGCACACGAATTAAAGCGAAAAATATTTTTTCAAGGATCATCCAGTTTGGACAATACCACGCGCGCGAGGCAGAAGTAGTAAGGCAGGTAGTACAGCAGAGTCCCCTGCCTGTGCTGTTCAGCGCTGACCTCAATTCGGTACCCGGCGGTTATGTTTACCGGCGGGTTAAAGGCGACCTTAACGATGCATTCCTGCAAAACGACTTCGGCATTGGCGGTACGTACAACCGCGTCTTTCCAAAACTGCGCATCGATGTGTTGTTTCATTCCGATTCAATAGACATACTGCAATACACCCGGCCGGCCACAGATCTTTCAGATCATTACCCGATCATCGCCGATTTTAAATGGAAAGAATGAGACAGTTCTGTTAATTTCACACCATGGCGAAGGGATTCTTCAGGAGATTCACCCGGCGGTTCTTTCTGATCGCGAACATCATTTTCTGCGCTGCCTTTCTCCTTGCCTGCCTTGTACCATTGCTTAACCCGAAAACCTGGTGGTTCATGGGTTTTTTCGGTCTCTTATTGCCTTATCTGGCACTTGCGCTGGTATTATGGGTATTGTTCTGGTGGGCCGTGAAACCCGCGTTCTCGTTGCTTCCGATTATTACACTACTGGTCGGGTATAAACAGATCGGTGTACTGGTTGCCCTGAATAAACCAAACGAGTTTGTACAGCAGAAAGCACCCGGCACCATACGCATCGCGAACTGGAATGTGAGAAGCTTTGTAGGGATCAGCGGGAATAAAGAAAAGCGCCGGCAGTCGCGCGGCGAGATCGCAGACCTGCTGAAGCGAACCGGTGCCGACATACTCTGCCTGCAGGAATTTAATCATTCGTATGCAAGGGCGAACGCCGACAACCTTTCCCTTTTTTCACCGGAATATCCCTACCGTTATTTCGCGCGCGACTTCGGGCGGGATCATGGGAATTACGCTTCGGGTTGTATCATCTTTTCAAAATTCCCGATCATCGATTCGGGCAAGGTCAAATATCCGGGCCAATATGCAGAGAGCCTTATTTATGCCGATATCGTGACGGGCGCTGATACCATCCGCATATTCACAACCCACCTGCTTTCTTTCCGTTTTAACAAGGACGATTACGAAGGAATGGACCGCATGAAAGAAGACCCTGAAACGATCGCTGCCTCCCGCACCCTGATCCGGAAAATGAAACACGCTTTTACCCGCAGGGGCGAACAGTCCGATATTGCAAAAGCGGAGATCAGCCGAAGTCCCTACCCCTCGGTACTCACCGGTGATTTCAACGACGTGCCAAACTCCTATACTTATTTCACGTTGAAAGGGGTTCGTAAAGACGCCTTCCTGCAAAAAGGACTGGGCATCGGCCGCAGTTATATCTCCCTGGCGCCAACGCTCCGGATCGATTATATCCTGGCCGACCGCAGCTTCGATGTGCTCCAGTTCGATATGATTGACGAAGACCTGAGCGACCACCTGTTACTGGTAAGCGATCTGAAACTGAAAAAATGATATATTCGTTGTGATGAAACCTCTGTTTGCATACCGCTCCTGCTGTTGTTGCTGTTGATACGGCCCCTACCTTTGTTCCCGCTATTACCATTACAGAACGTTTCAAACACTATAAATGCCACTCAGAATATATAATTCGCTCACGCGTAAAAAAGAAGAGTTTCAACCCATCACACCCGGCCACGTTGGCATGTATGTCTGCGGACCCACCGTCAGCGGTGAGAGCCACCTCGGCCATTCCCGTCCTTATGTAACTTTCGATATCCTCTACCGCTACCTGCTGCACCTCGGTTATAAAGTCCGTTATGTGCGCAACATCACCGACGCAGGGCATTTCGAAGAGGAAGGGAGAGAGGCGGAAGACAAGATCTCGAAAAAAGCGGTACTTGAAAAACTGGAGCCGATGGAACTGGTGCAGAAATACACCAACCTGTTTCATTGGGCGATGAAGCAGCTGAACAATCTTGATCCGGCGATTGAGCCGACCGCAACCGGACATATTGTAGAACAGATCGGGATGATCCAACAGATCATTAAAGACGGCTATGCCTACGAGGTAAACGGGTCTGTGTATTTCGACGTTGAAAAGTACCAGCGCGATTTCGCTTCCAAAGGACAGCCTTATGGTATCCTGAGCGGGAGGAACCTGGACGAGATGCTCGAAACCACGCGCGAACTGGAAAACCAGGAGGAGAAAAGAAACAAGGCAGATTTTGCGCTCTGGAAGAAAGCGCCGCCGGAACACATCATGCGCTGGAACAGTCCCTGGGGAGAAGGGTTTCCCGGATGGCATATCGAGTGCTCTGCCATGGCCACAAAATACCTGGGCAGGCAGTTCGATATCCACGGCGGCGGTATGGACCTTCAGTTTCCGCACCACGAATGCGAGATCGCGCAGAGCGTGGTATGCAATCATGTGCCACCTGCGCGCTACTGGATGCACAACAACATGATCACAATCAACGGCAGGAAGATGGGCAAGAGTTATAACAACGTGATCCGGCTTACCGAACTGTTCAGCGGAGATCATCCCCTGCTTGCGCAGCCTTTCCACCCGATGACGATCCGCTTTTTCATCCTGCAGACCCACTACCGCTCCACGCTTGATTTCAGCAATGAAGCGCTGATTGCCGCCGAACGGGGGCTCAAAAGACTGTGGGAGGCCTGGGAGCAATTGCAGAAACTGAAACCGGCGGCCGACGCAGCATCAGACCAGGCGCTGGATGACAAAGTGAATTCACTGCTATCGGGTTTTGACGAGTTTATCGAAGACGACCTGAACACCGCGAAGGTGCTCGCGAATATGTTCGAGCTGGTGCCCGTGATCAATGGTATCCGGGATAAACACCTGCCCGCAGATTCGATCAGTGCGGCTACGCTTGCGCGGATGCAGCAACAGATGCGCATCTACCTGGAAGACATCTTCGGGCTGAAAATTGAAAAAGCCGGCGGGGAAAAACTGGAAGGCGTGGTTGAACTCCTCATCGGCATCCGCAAGGAAGCGCGCGCCAGGAAAGATTTTGCCACAAGCGATAAGATCCGGAACGAATTACAGGCACTGGGTATCCAGCTGAAAGACGAAAAGGACGGGAATATGAGCTACACCATTGAGTAGCACACCGGTTCATGGTCTGTGCGGAAACCGGACGCCGGGATGCCGGCGATTCAACGGAAATTGGTGTTGGCGGAAAACCAGAAGTTAATTAACCTTTGCAGCACGCCAAAAACTCCCGATGAAAAACTATCCGGTCCGGATCACCCTTTTTTATCTGCTGATAGCCACGGCCTGGATTTTCGTGAGTGACTGGTTCGTGGATGAGTTTGTTTCCCCTGCATACATCACCGTTGCACAGAATGTGAAGGGCCTTGGCTTTGTGGTTGCCACGGCGGTAGTGCTGTATTTCATTTCCTGTTATTACTATCGCCGGGTGCATCGCAATGAACTGGAGTTCCGGAAACTGTTTAAGGACAACCCGCACCCGATGTGGGTTTATGATACCGAAACACTGCGTTTTCTTGTTGTCAACGATGCCGCTGTCGAACGATACAAATATTCCGCTCACGAATTCCGGGAACTGGACGTCACCGCCATCCGCCCGCCGGAAGAGCGCGAACCACTGGTAATGTTTATCAAACGGATCGAAGACAAAGTGTATCATGACTCCGGCATCTGGAGGCACCAGGATAAATACGGAAACACGTTTTTTGTAAAAGTCGCTTCGCACAGTACCACCTTCGGGAAGCACAAGGCCAGGGTGGTGCTGGCAATGGATATGGACGAACAGATAGAAAACCAGCGTAAGATCCAGTTATCGGAAGCAAAGCTGAAAGGACTGATCAATAACTCGGATGACCTGATCTGGATGCTGGATCCGGAAGGAGTGATCGTTACGGCTAACGAGGCATTCCAGGAAAAGTTCCGCCGGTTCCTGGGCTTTACCATTGAGCTGTCCAAAAAGATAGACATCAGCCACCTGCCCGATAACGGGTTAACCCGTAACTGGAATAACTATTTCAAGCTCGCCTTCCTCGGGAAGAAACTGCGCGTGGAGGAAAAAGTGCAGCAGGGAGACAAGGTGGAATACTTCGAGATCATTTTAAATCCGATCTATAACGACAACGGCGGCATCATTGGCGTGGGTTGTTTTGCGCGGGATATCACCCAGCATAAGCAAACGGAGAACCGGATCAAGGAACAGGTGAGCAGGCTGAGGGAAGTGGCCTGGATGCAATCGCACGAACTCCGCAAACCGCTGGCAAATATTCTCGGCCTGCTCGACCTGGTAAAGGCGCAGCAGGATGAAAAACCGCTGTCGCCGGAGCTGCTCGGATATATCGAATCCTCCTGCCATGAGCTGGATGAAGTGGTGCGGAAAATTGTCGAGAAGTCTTCTACCGCAACCGAATCAAAAAGCTGAATACAGGCATAGTTTTTCCTGAGTTACAGGAAACGAACGCCATGCACCGAGACGGAGTCAATCAAAGCCTGTGGCAGGAAACCATGCCGGTTTACCAGCCAAAACACAAGATCATTCCCGAACAGATCGTCGACGTACTGATTGTTGGCGGCGGAATCACAGGACTCTCAACGGCTTTGGAACTCCAGAAAGCGGGCAGGCAATGCCTGCTGATTGAAGCCTTCAATATCGGGTTTGGCACTACCGGTGGAACCACGGCGCACCTCAATACATTCGTTGACACTACCTACGACAAGATCGAAACTGATTTCGGGGAAAACAATGCACAACTCGTTTTCCAGGCTACAAGCGAGGCCATCGAAATGGTCAGGCGCAATGTCAGGGACTACCAGATCGATTGCGGTTTCCGTAATCGTGATGGATACGTTTTCTCGCAGAACCCCGGGCAGACAAAAAGTCTTCAGACCATTGTGGAAGCCTGCCGCCGCGCCGGGATGCAGATCGATTACACGAGCGAAATCCCGGTTCCGGTACCATTTGAAAAAGCGGTGAAGTTCAGCGGGCAGGCGGATATCCATCCTGCACAGTATATCTACGGTATCGCCGAAGCTTATGAAAACGCGGGCGGATACCTGGTACAGAACTGCAGGCTGAACAGTTACGAAAGCAAAGGACTGGTTGAAGTGAAGACCAGCCTCGGCATCATCCGGTCACGCAAGCTTGTATTTGCCACGCATATACCACCGGGAATTAACCTGTTACACTTCCGCTGCGCTCCATACCGCAGCTATGCTATTGCGGCGCGGCTCAGCGATAACAACTATCCCGACGCATTGGTCTATGATATGTTTGATCCCTACCATTACTACCGTACCGCGGAAGTGAACGGTAAGCAATATCTCATTGCCGGCGGTGAGGACCATAAGACCGGGCACAATGACAACACGGAATTCTGTTTTGCGAAGCTGGATAGCTATATCAGCAGGTACTACGACGTAGATTCTGTTGATTTTAAATGGTCCTCAGAATTTTTCGAACCCGCAGACGGGCTTCCTTATATCGGCCATCTGCCCGGCTTTGAAGAAAATGTTTACGTAGCCACCGGGTTCAGCGGCAATGGTATCACCTGGTCGCATGTGGCTGCCCGGCTGCTCAGCGATCTGATCACCACCGGTTACAGTGCCTGGACCAGGCTCTTTGATCCAAACAGGATAAAGCCGATTGCCGGTTTCGCCAGTTTCGTGAAGGAGAATGCAGACGTGGTGAAGGAGTTTGTCGGCAAGCGGCTCTCCAGGGAAACGATAGAGTCGCTGGTGGAAGTTGCCAAAGGCGAAGGAAAGGTGGTGAAGTTTGAAGGCGAATCAATTGCTTTATACCGCGATGAACGCGGAACCCTGCACGCGGTGAACCCTGTATGCACCCATGCGAAATGCATAGTACAGTGGAACGGTTCGGAAAAAAGCTGGGATTGTCCCTGCCATGGCAGCAGGTTTAGTTTTGATGGAAAAGTGATAGAAGGCCCTGCCATTTTCGACTTACCGAAACGGAACTTAAAAAAAGACTAAGATGATCATTACAGCAATAGGGTTCTTTGCATT
>DASVBM010000009.1:0-3224 GCA_036375835.1 Chitinophagaceae bacterium
ACCCTGTTGCTTACGAATGATTCCATGAGAATCATCATTGTTTCTCCGCCTGCCTGGATTTAACTTGTAATTCTAAAACCAGTTTTATGAACAACACAGCTAAAGTGCTTATCGCTGCGGCAGCAGGTGCTGTTGCAGGCATCGCATTGGGATTACTGTTTGCGCCGGCCAAAGGGGAGGAGACAAGGGACACGATCCTGAAAAAAGGGAAGGAATTTGCCGATGACATTGCCCGCCAGTTCAAAGGAGCAAAGGAAAACATTAAAGAAGAAGCCTTCAATTAACGCCATGCAAAACGCATTTTTAAAGGTGGAAGAGCTTGTTGACCATATGAAGGAATTTGTGAACAACAGAGTGTCCGCAGTCAAACTCCAGACCGCAGAGAAGACGTCTAAGATCTTTTCCAATATTGTTGCGGTTACGGTGGTGGCTGCCATCATGCTCCTGTTTGCGATCATGCTGAGTATGGGAGCATCTTACTTTCTGTCCGGCTGGATCGGTGTGGATTACGCAGGGTTTCTGATGGTGGGTGGCTTCTGGTTGCTGGTTGGCCTGGTAATCTGGCTGACGCGGGAAAAGCTGTTGCGGATGCCGATCATGAATAAAATGTTACACGAAATGTTCCATGATGAAGCGGATTCATAACATAGACGATCTTCGCCGTGAGCAAAAGATGATCGAACAACGAAGGCTTCAACTGGAGAAAGAACTGCGGCGCGACTGGAATGACCTGAAACAAGGTATTACCGGTGGCGGCAGTTCTTTCCTCGGTGTGATGAAAAACCGATACGCTGCGGGATTGGTGACGCAGGGATTATCTTTCGGCGCCGGTCTTCTCGCGCGTAAGTTTGGCGGTAAAATTGGAGGAAGGATTTACAGCTGGTTAAAATAGCTTAGCAGGAACATGTCGGCAGGAAAATCGCTCAACCCACTCAGGTTATATACAGCCAATAATACCGTTCAGCTGATCCGCGGCGGAAAAGCATATTTCGACCTGCTGGAAGAACTGATCGGCAAAGCCCGGCATACCATTCACCTGCAGACATATATCTACAGCGAAGACGAAACCGGCCAGCGGATCACCAATGCGCTGGTAAGCGCAGTGGGGCGCGGCGTTAAAGTATATCTTTTGGTGGATGGTTATGCGTCGCAGGGTTTGTCCCGGTCATTTATTCGTGACATGAAGCTGGCGGGTATTCATTTCCGCTGGTTCGAGCCGGTACTCAAGAGCCGGCATTTTTATTTTGGAAGGAGACTGCACCACAAGGTCTTCGTAGCCGACGCATATACCAGCCTCGTTGGCGGTATCAACATCAGCAACAGGTACAACGATATGGAGGATGTACCGGCCTGGCTGGACTGGGCGGTTTGCTGCACCGGCCAGGTGTCTGCGCAACTCAACCGCGTATGTGTGCGCGTGTGGAACAGGAGCGACTGGAATCCGCAGAAAAGATATGTGCGCGATGCGGTTCCTTCGGCAGAGTGGCCGGACGAACAGTGCCATGTGCGGGTTCGGGTGAACGACTGGGTAAGGGGAAGAAACCAGATATCCCGTAGTTATCTGGAGATGCTGAAGAATGCGCGGTCAACGGTGATGATCATGTCGAGCTATTTTCTGCCCGGGCGTGCCATCAAACGCAATCTCATGGCGGCAGTGCGGCGTGGCGTGAAAGTAAAGCTGATCATTGCCGGCAGATCGGATGTGGCGATTGCCAAGCAGGCGGAGCGCTGGATGTACGCCTGGTTGTTCCGCAACGGCATCGAGGTGTATGAATATACGCGCAACGTGCTGCACGCAAAGATCAGTACCTACGACACGAAATGGGTAACGGTTGGCTCCTACAACCTCAATAACATCAGCGCTTTTGCCAGTATCGAACTCAACCTCGATATAATGAATGGCGATTTCGCCCGGACCGCGGAAGCTGCGCTGCAGCGGATTATCGAAGAGGACTGTGAAAGGGTATTGCCCGAGCAGTTCACCAGGAAGAACCACCTGCTGATGCAGTTCTGGCAATGGCTCTGTTACCAGGTGATACAGGTAGCCTTCTTCGTATTCACTTTTTACTTTAAGCCGCTGAAAGATTAATTTCCCTTGATACGCCGGATGAGCGTACGGAATGTTTCCCTGTTCCAGCGGGCAAACCTTCCGCGCTGCACTGCCATTGCGTTGTCCTTATGCTGGATAAAGTAATGAAACACGAATTTCTCGTTGGGGTCGTGCCACCCTACGATCTGCCCGAAACGCAGATCGTTAAATACCAGTGTATCGTGCCATTTCTGCACCGTGTAAAAGCCCTGTGAGAAACGTTTCAGGTTGTTGAGGCTGCGTAATTCTTCGTCGGTGGCAACAGTAGACAGCAGGCTGTCGTTCTTTGCAAACCAGGTGAAGTGCATCGTATCGCTGCGGTCGAAAACAGAACGGTAGCCGGTGTACAGGCCACTGTCGGCATCGGACACCACGAACCAGAGCCAGCTGTTCAGCGGGGTAGGGGTGGTGAAATAATGTTTGTAAGGAATGCTTTCCGCCTTCATCAGGGATCTTATTTCCCGGTCAACGATGAACTTGTTATAGCTGCAGTAGACGAGGTAGAACGCCGGCGCAATGATGCCGAAACGCCACCAGAATTTACGGCGGCTGCTGCTGGTTCTCATGATCACCAGAACCGTTGCCGCGAGAATCAATGGAAGCGAGAAGAACAGGTCGAAAACGTAAATCGTATTAAACGAGAAGCGCCCGTTTGAGAACGGTTCCAGCAACCCGACGCCATAGTTATTGAAAACGTCTATGAACATGTGTGAAAGCAACTGGATGCTGAAGAACACGATCCAGGCCAGGTAGCGGATGCCTTTGGACCGGTGCCAGTGAAAAGCCAGCAAAGAGAGAAGGGGGGTGATCAGCACCATGAACATCAGCGAATGTGTAAAACCCCGGTGTGCCAGCAGGTTCCGGTCCATCGTTAGCCAGAAAGAAGCGATCACGTCAAAATCCGGGATGCTGTTGGCCACCGCGCCCCAGATCATCGCTTTTTTACCCAGCTTCTTACCTGCTATCGCATCACCGATACAAGCGCCCAGCGCGATATGCGTCAACGAATCCATTGTATAAAGTTATGCAGGGCGATGTTTGATAAACCTTTTGATCTCCTCCATCAGCTCCACCTGCACTTTCTGGATGTCGAACAGCGTTTTCATCTGTTCGGCGATCAGCAGGTCGAGCTTCT
>DASVBM010000230.1:0-5751 GCA_036375835.1 Chitinophagaceae bacterium
GCAATCGGTGCAGGTAGGTATGAGTATGGCGCAGATCGGGGAATTCGCATTTATCGTGGCTACACTGGGTTTATCTCTCGGCGTTATATCCGATTTCCTTTTCCCGGTAGCAGTGGGCGCCTCGGCCATCACTACCTTCACCACGCCTTACCTGATCAAATATTCCGAGCCCTTCTACTTTTTTCTTGCCCGGTACATTCCAAAGAAATGGATCAACCGCTTAAACGCATATTCAGTAGGAACGCAGAACATCAGCGCGGAAAGCGACTGGAAGCTGGTGCTTAAATCTTATAGCCGTAACGCGTTCATCAACGGCATTATCCTGTTTGCCCTCGCCTTGTTTTCGGTGGAACTATTCGCTCCTTTTGTAAAAAAGAACCTGGGAGCCGGTGCGATGTCCACAGCGATCGTGACTATCGTTTCACTGGTGATTGCCGCGCCTTTTCTCTGGGCTTTTATGGCAAAGCACCCGAATAACAGAACCTATAAAGAACTTTGGCTCGACCGGAATTATAACCGCGGTCCCTTGCTGGTGATTGAAATCCTGCGCAACCTGGCGGGGATACTGTTCATTGGCTTCTGGATTAACAGGCTGGCTTCCGCAGAGCTGGCCCTGCTGGTCACTATACCCGTCATGATCATTGTACTCCTTCTTTTTTCAAGAAGGATCCAGCGGCTTTATAACCGCATAGAGAAAGATTTCCTGATCAACCTCAACGCCAGGGAAGCAGACGCTAAACAGGATACGATGGCCAGGCATATCCTCAGGAAAAAAGAAGATATCCAAACAAGGATGGAGCCCTGGGACGCTTACATCGTTGAGATGGAGGTGAAGCCCAACGCGGCCTGCATCGGTAAAACCCTGGCGGAGCTGCAGTGGCGGGAACAGTTTGGGGTTAATATCGTCTATATCAAAAGGGGCGACAAGCTTATTCATGTGCCCGGGCGTGACCAGACCTTAATGCCCTTCGATCATATCGGCGTTCTTTCCACCGATGCCCAGGTTAAGCAATTCAAGACTGCGTTTGACGCTGGCGAAGAACTGCCGGAAGTGCCGGTGAGCATCGAAGATATCGTGCTGCAGAAGATCATCGTGAACGAACACACGAAGCTGAAGGGTGTGGATATAAGAAGTTCGGGACTTCGCGAGCGCACCAACGGTTTGATCGTCGGCATCGAGCGGGATGAGCAAAGGATACTCAATCCCGATTCTTCTTTTCGCCTGGAATGGGGTGATGTGATCTGGATCGTTGGCGACAGGCGCAGGATTCAGTCGCTGTATCAGGCCCCGTTCTGATCTTGCCATACCGGCTGCTGCACTCAGGGTTTTTTGTAACTGACGATCTTCACCAGGATGGAATCTGCTTTTGAAGGATCGTTCCGGAATATCACCCAGCCTTCCCGCGTTGACTGTTTGGGCGAGAACATGATCTGCAATTCGGCTTTTTCCAGCTCGCTGCTGTCCTTTAGCAGTACTGCCTCCGCAATTACATCTTCTGCGGTTGCGCCGCCGGTATTTTCTATTTCCACCCGGTATCGAAAAGGCTGGTGGGTGGAAGGATCGTGGTAATAGCGTGCAACCAGGTTGGGTGTGGTGATGCGGTTGGTGAATGAAAGGTATAGCAGGTAGCCTAGTACCGCAGCCACCAATAAAGCGCTTACTGCGAACACCGTCCACTCCAGTGGATTCTTTTCACCATGCTTACTCGTTTTCCTTGTTGCCATTCCGTTTTATTTAATGAGCAGCCTGCCGGCAGAGGCTCCCAGCATGGCAGGGAAGCCGAGCACGATCACCTGGCTGAGTGCAGAATCAAAGTGCACGCCATCGAGCCTGCCGAAGAACCAGAGCATGAATACCGAGACCAGTAATGAAATGATATAGGCCGTGGCCGTTTCAAGTATCACAAGTGTCCACGATGTTTTACCGGCTCCGCCTTTGAAATTGCTGAAGAAAAGTATCACCATGCCAAGTGCCACCGACTGTACCGCTATCACCAGCAGGTGAATGGCGGAGATTTCCATCGCTATCATCGGTATCTCTTCTGTCGGTGCCACATTGCCGGCTATCAATACGCCACCGCAGAGCGCCAGCACCGCGCTGCCGCGAAGACTCACGCTGCGTTGAGGCCGCGGGTTTAAACCACCGTCATTCTGTTCCTGCTCACCACCCAGCTGTGCCGTGCCTACCGAAACTCCGATGGCGACCGTCATGCTTTCCACAACGATCTTGCTCACGATTTCTTCGGTACCCATGGCAGCAAGATCAATGCGGCCCAGGGTCCAAAGCATCAGCAAAGAGATCACCAGGCCGATGCCGATCTCTTCCACCGAATCGATCAGTACCTCGTTCCAGTGTGCGCCTTCGTGTACCCCTGCATACCGGTTATATCCCAGTAGCAATCCAAACGTGGCGGCGATATAGAATAACAGTTGGTAAGGCTGTGCCGAAAATCCGGCCCACCACACTTCCATGGTGTATAACAGGGGAAGGCTGAACAATAGCCCGCCGGTGATACCGCGCGCGTATTCCCGGAGTGACGCTGATGAAGTTTTCATGACCGGGTAAGCAGCTGCAAATAGCGAACCAGCAATGCTGCTATGAATTACTAAAGCGTGCTACTGAACATCCGCTCTGCCTTTTCGATGCTTTCCGGCTTCCCAACGTCGATAAAACGGCTGTCAGAATGGTCAAAAGCCTGAATGAAATGATCTTTGGCAAGATCGAGGTACACGTCTATCATTGAAAACTTTCCCTCCCGCCTGAGATATTCCAGCAATTCGGTGCGGATCACGTGAATGCCGCTGAATGCTTTCGGTTTCATCTCCAGGGATTGCATGGCTATTTTCTCTTCGCCGGTGGCATTGTTGCGCCAGCCACAGAGTTGCCCGGCATCATTGAAGAGCAGGTAGCGTGAGGTATTTCGTTCCGTTACCGCAAGGGTGGCCAGTGCTTCGCTGTTCTGGTGCTGCTGGATCATGGCGGTAAGATTCAGATCGGTGAGGATGTCAACATTCATCACCACGAAATCATTCGAATCGCGGAAGTACCAGCCGGCTTTCTTTAATCCGCCGCCGGTTTCCAGCACGGCTTCCGTTTCATCCGAGATCGTCACCCTGCTTCCCCAGCCTTTATTCGATTCGATGGCATCAATAATCTGGTCGGCGAAATGGTGCACGTTGACGATCACTTCTGTGATGCCGGATTGCTGCAGGTATTCGATATTTCGCTGCAGCAGGCTTTTCCCCAGCACCGGTGCCAGCGCTTTCGGGTGGAGGTCCGTCCACGGTTTCAGCCGGGTGCCGAGTCCAGCAGCCAGTATCATCGCTTTCATGACGGTAAATATCAGCCGAATTTTCAAATGAGAACATGCCAATTGCGGAAATCATTGCGATCGGCTCAACGCTGTGCCGCTACCGATTCAGACAGACTATGGGCCACCGCTTTTATCATTTCTTAAGCGGCCTGCCACCAGCTGCCGCAGCTATTTTGCTAACTTGCCGCCGTGTCGTACAAAGACATCATACAGAACCCCGGCTTTAAATTCATTTTGCGTTTCCTGGTATTTTTCCTGGGGCTGCATTACGGCAATGAACTGTTTATAGGGCTTACGGCGCCCGGGGGGCTTTATGTTCCGTTCCTTGAGTCGCACCTGAACTATGTGGCCTGGATCCGCCAGTCAGTACTGTATGGCGCGAAACTGTTATCCAACCTGATGGGTTATCCCGCATATATCGACGGGCCTTATCACCTGCGCTCTGTTACAGGTCCCGGCGTGCAGATGGTTTACTCCTGTATCGGCCTCGGCATCATGAGCTTCTGGGCAGGGTTTGTACTGGCACATGCTCTTCCCTGGAAAAAGAAACTTGCCTGGACCTTAGCCGGGCTGGTCACCATCTGGATCATTAACTGCTTCCGGGTGGCGATCATACTCGCGGCAACGGTGAACCGCTGGAACATCAACCGGTTCATGGACCACCACGATTTTTTCAACATGGTGGCCTATGTATTCATCTTCATCCTCATCATCGTTTTCCTTCGCCGCCAGGGATTACATAAATCAAAAATCGCCGCCGAAGAGCCGGTGGTACAATGATACACAGGTTGTGTTGCTGGTTGAATTCCCGATAACCGAGGTGTTTAACCCTGCCATCTGTTGTAAGTCTCCATTCCCGAATCGCCAAATTGTCAAATTGCCGGATTAACTTAGTTTCCTCAACCACTCTTATGAATACCCCGCATACCCGCTATTATTCACTCGACGTGTTTCGTGGTGCTACCGTTGCGCTGATGATCCTGGTAAACAATCCCGGCAGTTGGTTGCATATATACCCCCCGTTTAAGCACGCCGCATGGGAGGGTTGTACTCCAACCGACCTGGTATTTCCCTTTTTCCTTTTTGCCGTCGGGAACGCCATGTCGTTCGTGATGCCCCGTTTTCGGGAAAGAGGCAGCGCGTATTTCTGGCAGAAAGTGCTGCGTCGTACGCTGCTGATCTTCGCGATCGGCCTGTTTTTAAACTGGTCGCCTTTTGTGAAATGGGACGGCTCCGACCTGGTAGCGAAACCCTGGGAAGCCGTGCGAATAGTGGGTGTGCTGCAACGGATTGCCCTCGCCTATTTTTTTGCTTCTGTGATCGTGTATTATGCCAGGTCCCGCGGCGCGTTTGTTATTGGCGCGGTCATCCTGCTCGTTTACTGGATGTTGTGCTGGTGGCTGGGTGACCCCGCGGATCCTTACAGCCTGGATGGATTTTTCGGCAACCGCATAGATGAAGCAATCCTCGGCGCCAGGCATATGCTGGGGGAGAAAGGGGTGGTCTTTGATCCCGAAGGACTCGCCAGCACCTTGCCCGCAATTGTGCAGGTGGTTTTCGGCTACCTGGTAGGTGAATACATCCAGGCAAAAGGAAAGAACAGCGAAATGCTCAGCAACCTGCTGGTGGCAGGTCTTATACTGGCAGTTGCAGGACTGGCCTGGGGGCTGGTATTCCCGATCAACAAAAAGATCTGGACAAGCAGTTATGTCGTATACACTACCGCGCTTGCGATGCTCACTATCGGGGTAATGATCTTCCTGCTGGAGTTCCGCAACGCAAGGGGTGGCTGGAACCGTTTCTTCGACGTATTTGGAAAAAATCCCTTGTTCATCTTTGTGCTGGCGGGTTTTCTCCCGAGGGTACAGGGGTTGATCCGCTGGACAGACCATTATGGCGACGACGGCAAACCGGTATACATTTCACCGATGGGATGGTTTTACCAGCACGTCTGCAGCCCGCTGGGTAACGCGATCAACGGCGATCCCAGACTTGGCTCGTTTATCTACGCGATTGTGATAATCATTTTTTACTGGCTGATCGTTTACGTCCTCGACCGGAAGAAGATTTATATCAAAGTGTAAAGACACACGCAATGGATGCCGGACGCTTTGTCGGTAGAAACACGCCCGGAAAATAAGCCCCCGTCCTATCGGGACGACGTAGGGATTTTTTAAGGTTTTTGTCCCCACGGGTTCTCTCGCTCGGTACTGTAATGGTACTGTAAGGGTCCCCGCATCCTGTGCGAAGCACCCCTGGCGGCCAGCTGATAAACAAAACCAGCAGATAAATCAGCCCGGACCTTCAAATTTTGTGACGGGCTTCGGTATTGGGTGTGACGGGCTCCCCGAAAAACCGGGACGAACGTCAATTTCTCCTCATTGCCTCCTCGATGCCTCCTCGGATCACAGGCAATTCTCCTCGGAATCCGAGGAGG
>DASVBM010000001.1:0-3584 GCA_036375835.1 Chitinophagaceae bacterium
CCGATTGCCAGTCGCAGGAAACGCATCAGGCTCCAGTTCTTCAGTATTCTCGTTTTCATTTCCGTCTTCAATTTGTAAATATAGCCGCAGTGCGGTGCATCCTGCGTTATAGAGTTCAGAAAATCAGTTTTTACTGTCCGCGGCATGGTGTCTGGTGAATGCCGACCCGGCAAAGATGGGGGAGCAGGAAAGCCGGATATGTAACATATGTTACTTAAGCCGGCGCTTTGGCTCAGGAAGCTGGCGGTATCAACGCTTTCCAAATTCCCGAACCCGGACCAGCCGGGGCTATTGCCTAATCTTCATCCCGGAAGCCTCCGGATTTCGTTCCCGGTGTGACATATGTGACCAAAGGGCTGATTTTCCCCCGATAGTTTCGCATCCGTAATCAACAAACGATGAGCATACATCCCGGCATATTCATTCCTGTCGCAGCAATACTTCTGGTCTTTTCAAACCAGGCGAACACCCAACAAGCAATCAGCCTGGAGGAAGCGATCAGCGCGGCTACTGCTGCCAATACTTCAATTGCCCTGGCAGAAACCGATGAACAGATTGCGGCCAGCCGTTACCGGCAATCCCGCGCGGTTTTTCTTCCCGAGGTATCCCTGTCATGGTCTGCATTGACCAGTAACAATCCGCTTAACGCGTTTGGTTTTAAGCTGCAGCAGCGTTCGGTTGGTGCGGAAGATTTTAACCCGGCACAGTTGAATGAACCCGGTGCAACGGCAGATTTCATTACTAAGCTGGAAATCCGGCAACCGATCGTGAATATGGATATGGTATACCAGCGCAAGGCAGCGGGTAAACAGGTGGAGGTTTATCGCCGGATAGCCAAAAGAACGAAAGAGCAGATCCGTTTCGAGGTGCAGAAAGTTTACCTGCAGTTGCAGCTTGCTTACCAGGCGCGCAGTGTTTTGCAGGAGTCCCTCAGAACAGCTGAAGCCTTTGCCAGAATATCGAACGATTACTTCGAGCAGGGTCTGATGCAGAAGTCTGATCTGCTGAACGCCAGGCTGCAGGTCACCGGCATCACGACAAAAATCACTGAACTGGACAATAATATCGCAACGGCTTCGGATTACCTGGACCTGCTGATGAACCGTGCAACCGGGCAACTGTATGTGGTTGAGCCATTAGCCGGCAACAAGAGCCTCGTCGATACTACAGCGGAGTTTTCACAACGTGCGGACATCGAAGCGATGAGGAAAATGATTGAAGCTGCCGATCTGATGGCGCGGTCTGCCAGGAACAGCCTGTTACCGCGGTTGAACGCGTTCGCGAACTACCAGTTTAATAATAACGCGATGTTCGGTTACGACGCCAATGCATACCTGGCCGGTATACAGTTGAGCTGGGATATTTTCCGCGGCAATCGTACCAGGCACCAGATCGCTGAGCAGGGTTTGAATAAGAAAAAGCTGGAACAACAACTCAGGCAGCAGCTTGACCAGTCCGCAGTACAGCTCAGCCAGGTAAAGCGGGAACTCGCCAATGCGTCCTACAAAATGAAACAGTACGAAGCCGCGGTACAGCAGGCGGAAGAAGCCCTGCGGATCACTCAGAACCGGTTTCAGCAGGGGCTGATAAAGTCAGCCGACGTGCTCGCTGCTCAGACGCAGGTTTCGCAGCAGAAACTCGCATACACTGAAGCGCTGTACCAATACCAGCTGGCAGTGTACCAGATCGAATTCCTCACAACATCGGATAAATAAACCATAATGAAACGGAACATTTATTTTCTTTCGCTGGCAATTGCAGCAACGATAGTTTCTTCCTGTGGCAGTAACGACAGTATGGTAGCCACCGCAGCGCAACCGGTGCCTGTGGTTGTCAGTACGCCTTCAGCTGCCACCGACAACAGTATCCAGGCCAGCGGCCAGGTCACTTCCTCGCAAACAGCGGCGATCAGTACCCGGGTAATGGGAAGAATCACCTCATTGCGGGTGAACGTGGGCGACCGGGTAGTAAAAGGACAGTTGCTGGCGACCATCAGCGATGAAGACATCCGCGCCAAGCGCGCACAGGTGGAAGCTTCGATTACAGAAGCTGAAGCGCATCTGTCTGCTGCAGAAAAAGATTACAACCGCTATGTCAACCTGTACCGGCAGGAAAGCGCTACCGCGAAAGAAATGGACATGATGACGCTGCAGTACAATGCCGCAAAAAGCAGGGTAGAGGCGGCCCGGCAGATGAGGAAGGAAGTGAGTGTGATGCTGGGTTATACATCACTCACCGCCCCGTTCACCGGCGTTGTAACGCAAAAGCTGGCGGAACAGGGCAGCATCGCCAATCCAGGCATGCCGATACTGATGATCGAAAATGGTGGTAACAAAGAGATCACTGCAACAATTTCCGAAACCGACATCAACCGGATCCGGGTAGGGCAGACCGCAACCGTGGTGATCAAATCCACCGGTGTGCGCTTCACGGGTAACATCGTACAGTTAAATCCGTCATCGCAGTTCAGCGGGGCGCAATACATGATCAAAGTATCCATCCCCGCATCAATGCAAAAGGACATTAACGCCGGAATGTACGTGAACCTCACCATGGAGACAACAGCCAATACATCAACAACACCGGCAGCGGAAAACATCACGGTGCCGGTATCGAGTATCATCTATCGTGACCAGCTCACCGGTATCTATACCGTAGGCGCGAATAACACCGCGGTGCTGAGATGGCTGAGGCTTGGCCGTCAATACGGCGACAGGGTGGAAGTACTGTCGGGGCTCGGAAAAGATGAGCGCTTTATTGTTTCCACGCAAGGTAAACTGGTGAACGGAACGAAACTAAAAATCTGATAAAAAATCCCCCGGTGTCGGGGGGAGCGAAAAAATCTGAAATTATGCAGGAAGGATTTTCCGGTAAAATAGCAAAAGCATTTATCAACTCGAAGCTGACGATCCTGCTGATGGTGGCTTTCCTGCTGATAGGCGGTTATGCCACGATGCTGATCCCACGCGAGGAGGAGCCACAGATTGAAGTGCCGATTGCCGACATCTACGTTGGATTTCCCGGTGCTTCACCACAGGAAGTCGAAACGAAACTCACGGCTCCGCTGGAAAAAGTGATATCGAACGTAAAAGGCGTGGAGTATGTATACAGCACTTCGATGAAAGGACAGGCCATGCTCATCGTGCAGTTTTACGTAGGGGAGGACGTAGAGCGGTCCATGGTAAAGGTGTATAATGAATTGCTGAAGAACATGGACCGGATGCCTGCGGGCATTACCATGCCGCTGATCAAAACCAGGGCGATCGACGATGTGCCTGTTCTCTCGCTCACTTTGTGGAGTGAACACTACGACGATTACCGTTTAAAGCAGCTGGGAGAGGCCCTGAATAACGAACTGAAAAAGATCAGTGATGTTTCAGCTGTGAATATTCTCGGTGGCCGCAGCCGGGAGGTAAAGGTGCTGATGGATAAAGACCGGATGGCAGCCACCGGTATCGATATGACGGGTATCGCGCAGTTTGTGCGGGGCAGCAATGCGCAGATGCTATCCGGCACGTTATTAAAAGCCGATACCGCTTTTTCAGTAGAGACGGGGAATTTCCTGCGTACCGCTGAAGACGTAG
>DASVBM010000241.1:0-5047 GCA_036375835.1 Chitinophagaceae bacterium
ACAATCCAAAAAAAGACAGCTCCCGTAACGATCCGCGGCCCCCGGTTACCAGCCCCCCAGGAAACTCCGGCACCCCTGCCACGCCTAAGGCAGTAATGCCAAAGCGCAACGGCGGGAAGTAACAGCCCACGGCAGCAAAAAAAACTGTTAACGACAGCATCGCGCCGCCGGTGAAACGCTGCTACTCGCAAGTTTCAGCTAAATTTGCCGCCCATGCAACAAACACGATCGGTAGCATTTCACACGCTGGGCTGTAAGCTGAACTTCTCTGAAACCTCCACCATCAGCCGGATGATGGAAAATGAAGGTTTCGAAAAAAGGGAGTTCGGGGAAAAGGCCGACGTCTACGTGATCAACACCTGCTCTGTAACCGATAATGCAGACAAGGAATGCCGCCAGATCGTGCGCAGGATACAGCGCCTTTCGCCGGAAAGCCTGGTGGTAATTACCGGCTGCTATGCACAGCTCAAACCGAAAGAAATTGCCGGCATCCCCGGCGTGGATCTCGTGCTCGGCGCAAAAGAGAAATTCAACATTGCCGCACACCTTCGCGAACTGACGAAGGGAGACTCCGGCAGAATATCCAGCTGCGATATAGAAGACGTTTCCGGGTTCAACGCGTCCTGGTCGGTAAATGACCGCACCCGCACCTTCCTCAAAGTGCAGGATGGCTGCGACTACACCTGTTCATTTTGTACCATACCCCAGGCAAGGGGTAAAAGCCGCAGCGACAGTATCGGAAACGTGCTGAGGAACGCGGAAGAACTGGCAGCATCCGGGGTTAAGGAAATCGTACTCACCGGGGTTAACCTGGGTGATTTTGGCCGCGGACCCGACGGCAGTAAAAAATACCAGGAAAGCTTTTACGACCTGGTCAGGGCATTGGACGAAGTGGAAGGCATAGAACGCTACCGCATTTCATCTATTGAACCGAACCTCCTGAGCGAGGAAATCATACGTTTTGTGGCCGGAAGCAGGCGTTTCATGCCGCATTTTCATATCCCCTTGCAAAGCGGGAGTAATATCATCCTCGGTCTGATGCGCCGCCGCTACCAGCGTGAACTCTACCTGGAGAAGGTGCAGCTGATCAAATCCCTGATGCCGCACTGCGGGATCGGGGTTGACGTGATCGTTGGCTTTCCCGGTGAAAGCGAAGCCGAGTTCCAGGAAACCTTCCGATTCCTTCATGAGCTTGACATCAGCTATCTTCATGTATTCACCTATTCAGAGCGTGACAACACAGCAGCGCTGGACATAAAACCGGTTGTTCCGGTTAACACCCGCCACGAACGCAACAAAATTCTGCGCAACCTCTCGTACATGAAGCACCAGTATTTTACTGAGCAGCACCGTGGACAGCAAAGGAAAGTGTTGTTCGAAGGCAACAAAAAAAATATGATGATGGAAGGCTACACCGACAACTACATACGTGTGGTAACTCCCTACAACCCAGCTTATGTGAACAGCGTTGTCAGCTGGACTGTCTAACAATTTCCCCATACTTCTTTTAGGCACGCCATTGGTTTTACCTAAGGCAGGGAGGATATGTTATGAAAAAGTTCCAAGTGGAGATTCTGTTTCAGATTGATGACGAATTCATGAGCCTGGTGCCCCTGCACCGGAACTATATAAATTATCTCATTAACAATGACGTGATCGATATGTACGCTGTGAGCATGGAAAGCCAGCGTATCTGGATTACCATTAATGCTGAAACAAAAACAGAGGCCGACCAGTACCTGATGAAGTCGCCCCTGTTTAAATACTGGGATTACGAGATTGAAGAGTTGTTTGTTTACGACGGACAGCTGTTCAGGTTTCCCTGTTTCCAGCTCAATTAAAAACGCAGGTATGTTTAAGGTTGATCAATATAAATCCTGAACGAATATGGTGCCTGCAGCCGCAAGGTGAGCAGCACCAGCTTCGTTCAACCAACCTGCCGATACCACGCTCCTGCACACGGTTCCGACTTATACTTCACACATCCTATACCGCCACTTCCACTACCGAGGTTTTCGGAAGGTTCGCATTGCGGATTGAAATATTCCGTACGCTCACGCTTGCAAATTCACGAAACGCAGCCTTTGTGATCTCGTCTGTTCCCACCATCGCCGGCACACCTTCGTCTCCGCCTTCCCGGATGGACTGAACCAGCGGGATCTGGCCGAGGAACGCGATGTCGTATTCAGACGCCAGCCGCTTGCCTCCCTCTTTTCCGAAAATATAATACCTGTTGTTCGGCAGTTCCGCAGGCGTGAAATATGCCATATTCTCGACGATACCTACGATAGGCACTTTTATCTGCGACTGGCTGAACATCGCGATTGCTTTTTTTGCATCGGCCAGTGCAACGTCCTGTGGCGTAGTAACAACGATCGCACCGGTGATCGGGATGGTCTGAACCATGGTAAGGTGAATGTCGCCGGTGCCGGGAGGCATATCAATAACGAGGTAATCAAGTTCACCCCAGTCCACTTCAGTTACAAATTGACGGATCGCAGAGCTCGCCATCGGTCCGCGCCATACCACGGCGTTTTTCTCGTCTACCAGGAAGCCGATGCTGAGTGTTTTCACGCCGTATTTCTCGATCGGGACGATCACACCTTTGCCGTCCACATCTTTCATCATCGGCCTTTCACCGCGCAACCCGAACATGATGGGTACGCTCGGGCCGTAAATATCGGCATCCATCAGGCCCACACTCGCTCCGCCTTCCTTCAGCGCCAGTGCAAGGTTTGCCGCCACGGTGCTTTTGCCCACACCGCCTTTCCCGCTCACCACCGCAATGATATTGCGAACGCCGCTCAGCACCTGCTTCTGGTCAACACGGTTGGAAGTAGTGTTCGCCGTAAAATTCACGTGCACTTTTGCGTTCTTATTCACGAGCAGTTTAATGGCGTTTTCAGATGCCGTTGCCATCATATCTTTCATCGGGCATGCCGGTGTGGTGAGTACGATAGTAAAGAACACTTCGTCACCGTTGATCTTAATATCTTTCACCATCCTGAGCGTCACAAGGTCCTTTCCAAGATCGGGTTCCTGCACGTTACTAAGCGCCTTTAAAATATCCTGTTCGGTCATCACGCAAGTTTTTGTTAAAGTAAAATGGGAGCGGCAAAGTTAACCGCTGGCAGCCGTACTTTGTTTCGAAAGACGAAAGCTTAATTTTTTCTATATGTACATTGGCATACAAGCTGATTCTGTACATTTAGCAACGATAACCCATGATACGTTTTCTACCATACTTACTGTTTTTCAGCGCCTCGTTTCTGACCCTTGCCGTAAAAGCGCAACAAGCACCGCAAAACACTTCCCGTCCCGATTCGGTAATCCAGCTCTACGGTGTGGTAATGACCGCAGACAGCCTTCGTGCACTGCCCGGGGCCAGCGTGGTAGTGGCAGGCAAAGGAAGAGGAACCCTCACAAACGAATATGGTGTGTTTTCTATCGCGGTACTCAAGGGTGACGAGATCCGCTTTTCGTATATCGGTTTCAAGGATAAGGTTGTTACAATTCCCTCCGACCTCACCGAAAACCAGTACAGCCTTGTTCAGTTGCTGGTAACAGATACCGCTTACCTGCCTGCAACCATCATCCGCGCCAGGCCCAGCCGCGAACAGTTTGAAAGGGACTTTGTGAATACCCCGGTTCCGGATGACGAACTGGAGATCGCCAGGAAAAATAACGACGAAGCAAAGCGTAAAGTACTTATTGCTTCGCTTCCCCGCGACGGTCGTGAAGCCGTAAACCAGCAGTTGCGCACGCAGGCTGCAAAAGCCTACTACGCCGGCCAGACACCCCCGATGCAGATTTTCAACCCGGCCGCCTGGGCAGAGTTCATCCAGGCCTGGAAACGCGGCGATTTCAAACGTAAATAACACTGTAATTTTTTCACTGCCGGCGACAGAATTTCATTTTCCTGTTAAGTTTTCAGCCATCGTTCCGTTGGCACCCCAATTGATCGGGTGAAATGGATTTTCATCTAAACACTTTTAAAATTTTAAAAGGAGGTTTATATGTCAATCGTAAAAAGAAACAACAGTGGATTCAGCTCGCTCCCGGGACTCTTCGATGATTTCTTTTCGAGAGACCTCTGGGACTGGAGCCTTTCCAACAACTCGTCAACCGGCACTACGCTGCCGGCAGTTAACATCCGGGAAAACACCGACGAGTACGTGGTTGAAATGGCCGCACCGGGCATGAAGAAAGAAGATTTCAAGGTGCAGCTGGACGGGAACATGCTCACCATCAGTTCCGAAAAGCAACAGGAACATGAAGAAAAAGACGGTGAGCGTTACACCCGCCGGGAGTTCAGCTACCAGTCATTTAACAGGAGCTTTCAGCTGCCTAAAGACGTGGTCGATGCAGACCAGATCAGGGCCAGCTACCATGACGGTGTGCTGCAGCTGATGATACCGAAAAAAGAAGAGGCGAGGCAAAAGCCTCCCCGCATGATCGAGATCGGGTAAGTTCTCAAAAGCAAAGGCTGCCTTTAAAGGGCAGCCTTTTTATTTTTATCAGCCAGTCAGGTTATTGCTCCTTTCGTTCCAGTAGCTTAAAGAACTGGTCGAGTTGCGGAAGGATAACAATACGCGTCCTCCTGTTTGAGGCCCTGCCTTCCGCCGAAGTATTCGACGTAAGCGGCACGTATTCCCCGCGACCGGCAGCAGTCATCTGCGCCGGGTTCATTCCATATTCGCGCTGCAGTATCCGCACTACCGCAGTAGCCCTTTTCACACTGAGATCCCAGTTGTCAAGCAGCACGCCGCTGCGGAAGGGTATGCTGTCGGTATGGCCCTCAACCATGAACTCGATACCCGGCTGGTTCTTCAGCACGGTTGCCACCTTTCCGAGTACCAGCTTCGCCTGGTCTGTTACTTCGTATTTCCCGCTTTTGAACAGCAGCTTATCGGATATGTCGATATAAACGACTCCCTTATCCACTTTGATATTGATATCTTCATCTTCCAGGTTTCCGATGGCGCCCTTGAGGTTTATCACCAATGCCATATTCATGGAATCTTTACGGGCCAGCGCAGTCTGAAGG
>DASVBM010000321.1:0-3977 GCA_036375835.1 Chitinophagaceae bacterium
CCGGACGATCGCGAAAGATTCCTTCGCCAGGATACCCATATTCGGATGGTATTACGCCAAGGGTTCTGTTCTGGTGAATCGCCGGAGCGATGAGAGCCGTCGCCGGAGTTTTTTGGAAATGAAAGAAACACTGAGGCAGGGCATGCACATGAGTGTGTACCCGGAGGGAACCCGCAACCGTAGCAATGATCCATTGAAATCGTTTCATGATGGCGCATTCCGCCTTGCTGTTGAAACCCGTAATGCGGTGATACCTGCCGTGATCTTCAACACCAAAAAAGCGCTACCGGTTCATAAAACATTTTATTTTATGCCGCACCGGGTAGAGATTCATTTTCTTCCTGAAATTCCGGTGGAAGGAAAGACAGCCCGCGAGCTGAAAGAGGAAGTGTTCCGGGTGATGTGGGACTACTACCTGCAAAATAGTAAATCACTCAACTGATTATCCGTCTGTGAACATCCGGTGACGGTTGATGCGGAGGTCGCGCAGCAGACCCGACTTCGGATTCAGCCTGATGGTAAATGCCCGGTACCGGCCCACCGGTGTGATATTGATCGCCAGCTGCCAGCAGTGCATATCCCGGGTAACAAACAGGTCAAGCGTCTGGATCTCTTTTGTCCTGAAATCGTAATAAGTGCTGCCCCCGATCTTCCATTTCGGTGACAGGCTGAAATCGCCGTTCAGGTAAATATTCGCAGTGCTGATCGTGCGGTACTTTCCTATTTCCCGCTCAAAAACGCGGATGAAATTATAAGAGAAAGATGTCTGCAGTGTCCATGGAATGTTGAAGTCGGTAAACTCCGCCGGGTTGCTGCGCACATATTCCAGCATGCGTTGCTGCTCATCAGGACTTACAAAATTGTCCTGTGGCAAAGCGGCGGCAGACTGCTGTTCTCCTTTCTTACTCTGGAAGTTACCGGAGATCGCAACACCGCCGTTCGTGAAGGTTCCGATGCTGCCCGTTTTCCAGGCGAGGTTACGGGTACGGAATCCCTGCGCGTTCATTTTGTAGGGATCAAGGTTCGCGTTTGCTGTGACAGATATGTGTTCAGACAAAGTACTTCTCAGGTAGAAGTTGATATTTGACCACTGGAAACTATCTGCGACAAAATTATATCCTCCGCTGAAGCCAAAACCATCTATCAGCCTCAGCTTCTTTGTTGCGGGAGCTGCAGAATCGCCTTCGCTTTTCCGGTCACGGACTTTCAGTTCCAGCAGGTTGTCGAGGCTATAGGTAATGGTACCTCCCACTTCGGTGTTGGTAAAAGCCGGGTATAAGCCGACGTCGTACTGCGAATACCGGAGTTTGTTACCGGAGGTATCCATCTGCACCGTTTTGAAATATTTACTGGCGAGGTCTGGCTTGTAGCTTAAACCGATACTGGGACGGATCTCATGCCGGATTGCCTGCACGGCCGCGGTTTTCCTGAACTGGTAGGTGCCGAAAATGCGGGTGTTGGCGCTGATGCCCATCGACATATCACGGGCGGTATAAAACCCTTTGGAGTAAAAAGTATCCACCGTTTTTGTAGCGCTGTTCCAGTTATACGTTACGCTGCGCCCCAGCCAGCGTTCCTCGTAGCTGATGCTCGGCGAAATGTTCACAGGCCCCAGTGCCGGTAAAGCCAGCGAGATGGGTATGCGGTGGTTGATGCCCCACTGCAGCGTGTCAAGCAACTGTTTTGCGCTGAAAGCCGTATCATAAAATGAGATCTGGTTCTGCAGGCTGCCTTCGTAAGCGATGCCAAGTTTCTCGTACCATTTTTCGGATCCAACGCGTTCTTTCTTCTGGAAAGGGTAAAACGTGAGCACGCTGTAGTTGACGTTCGGTAACCGCAGGTTCACCTGGCGACTGAGATTATTCTGATCGTGGTTCGCGGCTACTGTGAGGTTGGTCCGCTCCGTTTGCTTACTCCACTGTATAGTTGAGTTGAGCTGGTTCTGGAAATTCACCAGGTTATTATTCGGCACCAGTTCATTGAACCTGGTGCTTCCGGCGTTTACGCTGGCGGAAAAAGTTGTTCCCGGCCTGGCCCTGCTGTCGCGGCTGTGGTACCACCCTATCCTGAAACTATTGTTGGTAAGGAACTCCTTATTGATTTTTGGGTCATTCACCAGCTGTCGCGTATGCTGGTAGGAAAAGTCAAGGCTTCCGTTATACCGGTAGCGGCGGTAATACTTCGGATTTACGTTGAGATTCCAGCCACCATAGCTGTACAGGTTCACCCGGCTCACCACATCAATATAATCATTGAACACCTTATAATAACCCAGGCCTTCTATACCCAGGCCGAAAGCGTCGTTACTGGTGAACTGCGGGGCGATCAAACCGGAGTGCCGGCCGCGTTTCATCGGGTAGATGCCGAAAGGCAGATAGATAGGAACCGGTACCCCTTCGAACTCCGGGTGAGCAGGGCCAGATACCGCCAGCTTGTTCGCGATCAGCTTCATTTTCTTTGTGCGGAAGGCGAAGTGGGGCGTATCGAGGTTACAGGTGGTGAAGAAATTACGATAGGCATACACTACATTATCCCCGTCAACCTGCACCGTTTTCGCGACCGCAGTATTCACGAATATCTCCCCTTCGTTATAAAAGGTATTCTTTGTAAGACCCTTCCGCGTGCGCAGGTTATACATGATAGTGTCACTAATAGAGGTTGAACCCGCCTGCACCAGTGTAGGCTTGTCCAGTGGGTTGTTACCGGTATCCCTCGAACCATAGGCTACAACGATCTGGGTATTCTGATCGTAACGGATCACGCCTGCGTCCAGTTGCAGGTCGGTATATTCAGTGTGCGCCTTTCCGTAGAGATAAAACTGTTTTGTGGGGATGATCAGGACGCCCGAGTCCTCTGCTGAGTAGCTAATCGGCGCGTCGAGCGAATCTTTGGAGATCTTTATCGAATCCACGCTAAACACTTTGGTGCGGCCGGTGTCTGAATTATTGCGCGTGGTGTCGCTGGCATCAACCGGTTTGGTTCCGGCCGGCGGTACCGTGTCCCGTTTATCTGTTAATGAACTGAAAAAAAATATGTGATTCTTATGCGAAGCGTTGATCTGAAGCGTTAATACTGTGAACAACGGTATGAAGAGCCATGCAAAAATTCTTTTTCCGCTAACTTTACAACTATTGCTCATAAGAAGATACTCCCAAAAGTAGGTGTATTGCAATAAAGAAATGTGAATATACCCTTAATGTAAAAAGAACTATGGTCAGAAAGATTGTCCTGTTATCCTTTAGCCTGGCGCTGTTTGTGGCTTTTACCTCGTACGTTGCAGAGCCTTTCTACAAGTCTGTACCGGCATTAAAAAAGATTGTAATCGATGCAGGACACGGCGGCCATGATGGAGGCGCCGGCGGCCGGTATTCCAAAGAGAAGGATGTATCACTGCAGGTGGCGCTGAAGATCGGCCAGATGATCACCACCGAAATTCCGGATGTGGAAGTTGTCTACACCCGCACTTCCGATATTTACCAGCACCCGGCTACCAAAGCCAATATAGCAAACCAGGCCAAGGGTGATCTTTTCGTTTCGATTCACTGCAACAGCGCGGCGCCGATCCGTCACCGCGAATTCACCGGATATAAAACGGAAACCTATTACAGCGGCAAGGGTAAGAAGCGTAAGAAAAAGACCCGCCGCGTTCCTACTTACCGTACCTGGACCAGTCCCAACCCGGCAAAGGGAACAGAAACGTATATCTGGGGTGCGCATAAAAACGAGGACAAGGAAAAAGCGATGCGGGAGAACGAAGCGCTTTATCTGGACAGTACGCTGGCGAACCAGGTAGCGGACTTCGACCCCAACGACCCGGAAAAAGTGATCCTGTATTCACTAAAGACCAAGCAATATTTTCATCGCAGCGCCAACCTGGCGATGACGGTAGAGGACGAATTCAAGAAGACCGGCCGTATCAGCCGGGAAGCACGGCAGCGCCAGGTAGGGATATGGGTACTACAGGCGGTGGCGATGCC
>DASVBM010000191.1:0-7138 GCA_036375835.1 Chitinophagaceae bacterium
ATGCCTGCCCTTGAGGAGCATATTCCAGTACACCCAGCGGAAGGCGAGTTTCCCCAGGTGGTTCATCCTTGATTCTTTCAGCAGGGCGAGCGGACCTAAGCGGGCAAAAGGGAAACTCCCGGTTACCGGCTCGTGGGTATAATTGAAGTCGATGAGCAGCGCGCGGTTGTTACCCGTTTCGATGAAGCAGTTGGCGTGTCCATCGAATTGAGCTGACAGGGGCTCGTTGTTGATATAATGCAGGATATTCTCCGTGAGTACCTCCGCTTCGAAATGCACTACCGATCCGGCTTTCGATGCAGGTATCGCCGCGGCATCGCCGATCACGAAAATGTCAGGGTATTGCTGTGACTGCAGCGTGCCTTTGTCGGCGGGAACGAAATTCAGGTCGTCGCCAAGACCGGAGCGTTCAATCATTTCATCACCTTTGTTGGTGGGAACGGTTACCAGTATGTCGAAGGGAATTTCTTTACCACCATAATCAACGATCATCTGCCGGTCATTGTCCACCTCTTCGATCGCGAAGTCGGTAACCACCCTGATATTTTTTTCCACCATCAGGTGCTCCAGTGCTTTTGTGGCCTGCGGTTTAGTGAAGGCGCCGCTCAATGGCGTAACATAGGTGATTTCAACCTTATCACGGATGTGCCTGTTTTTAAAATACGAATCGGCAAGGAAGGCAAACTCCAGGGGCGCCACCGGGCATTTGATGGGCATCTCAGTAATGTGTACCACCAGTTTTCCGCCTTCCCAGTTCCTGAGTTTGTTGCGAAGGGCCAGTGCACCGGAATAGGAATAAAAGTCAAACACGGTTTTCCGCCAGCCGCTGCCATTCATCCCCGGCACTTCTTCAGGCGCCAGTACTGCACCGGTGGCGATGATCAGCAGGTCATAGTGCATGATCACGCCATTTTCAAGTATCACCTCGCGGGTGTCCGCGCTGATACGGTCAACTCGTTTATTCACCAGGTCCACACCGTCGGGGATGTATTTTCGAAGGGGCTGAACCAGGTCTTCAGGACTGTATATTTCAAAAGGGAGAAAGAGAAATCCCGGCTGGTAATAGTGATTCACTCTTTCGTCGATAATGCTGATGTTCCATTCGTCTTCCGGCAGTTTGCGCACCAGATGGTTTGCCATGATCGTACCGCCCGTGCCTGCTCCCAATATCACCAGGTGCTTCATATCTTCTCGTTTTTCTACCGCAAAGCTATTCCGCGGTGATCGGGGCGGTCGTGATAAAAGTCACAGCCCAGGTGATACTACTCAGCAGGTGAACGTAAGGGGTCATTCAAGTGAAACACCAATCAGTTTGCCTGTTCCAAAAGTGATAGCGGCGGCAGCGAGTCCGAACAACATCTGCCGGAAGCCGGAGAACCAGATGTTCCTGCCGGTAAATAAAGTGATGGCTGCACCGATGATGAACAATCCGACCGCGCTGAAGACAACGCTCATTATAACTGCATTCAGCCCGGTGCTGAACATGAAGGGAACAACCGGGATGATTGCCCCGATGGCGAACAGCAGGAAAGAATATACCGCGGCCTCAATAGCCGATCCCTTCAGCTCGGCCGCGTTAATTCCCAGTTCTTCGGTGATGAGGACTTCATGCGCCCTGGATTTATCGCGTATGATTTCCGCCGCCATTTCCCTTGCCTGTATTTCCGGGATCCCTTTGGTGATATAGATCAGCGCGAGTTCTTTTTCTTCACCTTCCGGGTTTGTTTCCAGTTCCTCCATTTCCACTGCCATCTGTTTTTCGTACAACTCCTGCGAGCTTTTTACCGAGATCCATTCGCCGAGTGACATGGAGAGCGCACCGGCCAGTAAGCCAGCTACGCCTGCCAGCAACACGCCTTCGCCACCGGAGGTGGCACCGGCCACACCCATTACCAGGCTGAAGTTGGAGACCAGGCCGTCGTTACCGCCGAGCACTGCCGCACGTATCGCGTTGCCACCTACCGAACGGTGCCGGCTCTCAAACCGGGAGAGCTGTGCCCCCGTCACCTGCTGCTGGCGTTCCAGTATCGACCGGAGAATAGTTACGTGCGTTGTTTCGCTGCCGTCGACCTTGCGTTGCAGGCGTTGTTTCGTATTTATTACAGCGCTGGAGATGGATTTTTCGGTATCCATCAGCACGCCGAGCACAAAATTGTAACCGAAGATCTTACCGATCCGGTCGAGGATTCTCGCGCGGAGGGATGGACGGAAGACGGTTGCAGGGTCCAGACCCTGTTTACGTGCGAAGGCCTCCGCATGGCTGCGTTCGATCTGTGCCATCTCTGAAAACACTTTTGCGATGGTTGGATCCTGCTCGTGGTCGGCCAGCTTCTGGTAAAGAAAACTGGCGTCGATCTCTGTTTGTATGCCGGTGTTCATGGCTGGATAGATTTAATCGTCATCATGATCCGATCCCTTGTCTTTTTTTCGCCTGCCGTTATTTTCCCGGATATATTCTTCTATGCGGCGATCGCGTTGGCCGCGCCGTATATCGTGTTCATTGGCACTTCTGTGGCAGGAGGCACAGTCGTCGAGGTTGGTGATGTTTTCCTCTTCATGCTCGTGTGCAATATTTGCCGGGGTATGTTCGTGGCACCCGTAGCAGGTATACCGCTGCAGGTTATTTCCCGGGTGGCAGGTTACGCAGGAAACATTATGGTCGCGGTCCAGGATAAAGTATTCATCATGGCGGAACGTTGATGGTTTCCAGGCGCTGGTGCTATGGCACTGGCTGCAGTTGCCCGTCAGTTGCCGGTGATAGGTATCGTCCGGAGCAGGATGGCAGGAAGCGCAGTCGGCAAGCATCACCTTATCCAGTACGGCGTGATCGAATTGCGCAACGTCTTTCCAGTCGCTGGTATTGTGGCAGCTATTGCAGGCTGCTTTCACAGTGGTGTGCAGCTTGTCACGCGGTGTAATATGGCAACTCTGGCAGGTGGTCAGTGTTGCGGCAGGAAGGAGGTCGTGGTTGAACTGATGGGTAGTAAGCGATGCCTCCGCGCCATTGTGGTCGGTATGGCAGGCAGTACAGGACACGTGTTGAAGGTGCTGGTGAAACGCAAGTATCGCGCTGCTGTCGCGCGTTGCTGAATCAACGCCAATTTCGGCGAGCTTATGGCAACTGATACATTTCGAGTCGGGCACACCACCAAAAGGCTGGTGGCAGGAAAGGCATTTCTTTGAAAGTTCGTTATGGCTTGCCGCCAGTTTACCCGGACCGATCATCAGCTCCGGCAGCAGGTAGGTGGCCACACCCAGCACAACAATGAGTGCTATGTAATACAACTTCTTCATGTGCTGAATATCATTACGCTTAGTATATGAAACAGCGAGAGAACGAGCAAAGAGCCGGTGATGGGTATATGCGCTTTTCTCCAGTTCTTCATCATGTCGACGGTGATGGAGTCGAAAAATAATTTTCGTTCGGCTTCTTCTTTACTCAGTCCGCTTTCAATCAGGTATTTCTTTTTTTCCGCGAGCATTTCCCGGGCATTCTTCAACAGGAACTTTCCCACGAGGCCGCTGGCAACTGCGGTGAGCAGCATCAGGATGGCCAGCCAGGGTAATATGGAATTGAAATGTATGCCTGCATGCACGAGTAACATCACCGAACCTGCCCAGGAAAGGTATTCATGCAGCTCGAGCAGTTTTTTCGGTGAGCCGCGGGTGATGATTTTTCTTTTCCGCAACGAGTACACGAACGAGATGGCTACGGTAAAAGTGCCGGCGTAACCAAGATAGAGACCTATGGACCTTAACTGTAGTTTGTGCAGCAGGAAGTCGAGCCCGATGGCGATGAGTATCATCAGCGCATACCATTGAAGGAATGGAACGAAATACCGTGTGAACAGCGGTCTTTTCATGGCACACATGTTATGTAAATGGTATGATTAAAGGTAGCTTCCGGGTAGGGGAAACCTGCTGATAATTATCATGTGTGCAGAATACCATCGGACTGCGGTCTTCCATTGAAAACTTCATTCCTTAAAAGCTGACAAGGATCAGGGTTCGTGGTTTCAAATTTATCTACCATTGTACCGGCCTTATCCACGTATAGTTCAGTTACAAAAACTCCTGTACATGGAAGAAAATACTACAACTGTTGCTCCGAAGCAGAGAAAGGTGAAGGGGAAGGTGGAGATCGACATCCAGAAATGCAAGGCCTGCGAACTCTGCACCGTAGAATGCAAGGAACAAGCCCTGAAGCTTGGCGACTCACTCAACATCAAAGGTTACCGTTACATCATCGCGGACAATGAACGCTGTACGGGCTGCGTAAACTGCGCGCTGGTTTGCCCCGACGCGGTGATCACCGTCTGGCGTACCAATGTGAAAAAGCAGAAGGTGAATGTTACACCCGAGGACGTGCGGGAGCAGTTAAAAGGCAACATCGTCGGTTCATTATAAAATATTCGTATGACTGAGATTAAACTCATGAAAGGAAACGAAGCGCTTGCCGAGGCTGCGATTCAGGCAGGCTGCGACGCTTATTTTGGCTATCCTATTACGCCGCAGTCGGAGGTGCTGGAATACCTTGCCCGCGAAATGCCCAAACACGGCCGGGTGGTGATGCAGGCGGAAAGTGAAGTGGCCAGTATCAATATGGTATATGGTGCGGCAGGTGCCGGCTTCCGCACGATGACTTCTTCTTCTTCACCCGGTATCAGCCTGATGCAGGAAGGGATCAGTTACATCGCCGGGGCAGAGCTGCCCTGCCTGATCGTTAACGTGAATCGCGCGGGTCCCGGCTTAGGTACCATTCAACCGGGGCAGGGCGATTATTTTCAATCCACCAAAGGCGGAGGACATGGCGACTACCGCATGATCGTACTCGCGCCGGCCTCCGTGCAGGAGATGGCCGACCATGTTTACCTTGGCTTCGACCTTGCCGATAAATACCGTAATCCCGTACTGATGCTGAGCGACGGCGCCATCGGGCAGATGATGGAGAAGGTGGAGTTCCGGCCGTATAAACGCCCTGAAGTAGACAAGTCGTCCTGGGCAACTACCGGCAAACCCAAAACGCGTAGCCGCAATTACATCACCTCACTGCATATACTGCCGGAGAAAATGGAGGAGCACAACCTGAAGCTGGAAGAAAAGTACCGGCGCATGCGCGAGGAGGAAGTGCGTTTTGAAGAGATGAATACAGAAGACGCCGAATACCTGTTTGTGGCATATGGCCTTTGCGCGCGGATCTGCCAGAAAGCGATGGATATTGCCCGCTCTAAAGGATTGCGGGTGGGACTGCTGCGGCCGATCACGCTCTTCCCTTATCCATACCAGCGCGTATCGGAACTTGCCGATAAGGTGAAGCTCATGCTGAGCGTGGAACTCAACAGCGGCCAGATGGTAGAAGACGTGCGGCTGGGCGTGAATGGAAAAACAAAAGTGGAGTTCTTTGGAAGGCTGGGCGGGATGATGCCTACCCCGGAAAGCATCGTTCATCATTTGGAAACCTTAATACTGTCGAAAAATGGAAACTAACGGATCGACCGACGTGCTCGCAACCGATATAAACCAGGAATATGAAGTGGTATATAGAAAACCTTCAACATTGGTGGACGTGGCAATGCACTATTGCCCGGGATGTGCTCACAGCCTGGTTCATAAGCTGATCATGGAAGTGGTGGAGGAGATGGACATACAGGAGCAGACGATCGGCGTGGCGCCTGTGGGTTGCTCGGTGTTCGCCTATGACTACATGGACATCGATATGCAGGAGGCCGCACACGGCCGCGCTTGCGCGGTGGCTACCGGTATCAAGCGCCTTATGCCGGAGAAATATGTATTTACCTACCAGGGCGACGGCGACCTGGCAGCCATCGGTATCGGTGAAACGCTTCACGCCATTAACCGCGGTGAGAACATCCTGATCGTTTTCATGAACAACGCGGTGTATGGTATGACCAGCGGGCAGATGGCACCTACCACTTTACCCGGAATGTGGAGTACAACAACACCCGGCGGCCGGGACGTATCGTTCTACGGCCAGCCCATCCGCGTATCGGAACTGATCGCGCAGCTGCCCGGCTCGTTTTATGTTACCCGCCAGGTGGTGAACAGTTCAAATGGCGTACGTAAAACAAAGAAGGCGCTGCAGAACGCATTCCGGTACCTGCAGATGAACAAAGGCACCTGCATGGTGGAAATAATAGGCAATTGTCCCAGTAACTGGAAAATGACACCGGTTGAGTGCAGCGATTTTATTGATGAACAAATGATTAAAGCATTCCCGGTGGGCGATATCAAAGTGCCAAAGCTCTGAGATGTCAAACAACGAAATTCAAATAACTTATTTAACCCGGAGGTTACCATGTTAGAGGAACTCATTGTTGCAGGATTCGGCGGACAGGGGGTATTGTCGATGGGCATGACCCTTGCTTACGCCGGTATGGTGGAAGGGAAAGAGATTTCCTGGATGCCCTCGTACGGACCGGAGATGAGAGGCGGAACGGCCAACTGCATCACCATATTATCAAGTAACAAGATCAGTTCACCGATTCTTTCGTCTTTCGATACGGCCATCGTATTGAACCAGCCTTCGATGGATAAGTTCGCGCCGCGGGTGAAACCGGGCGGGCTTGTTTTATACGAAAGCGGAACCATACTGCAGCCCACATCGAGAACAGATATCGATGTGATCGGAATTTCCGCAACAGCAGAAGCCATCAAAATGAAAAGCCCGAAGATCATGAACATGATCATACTGGGCGCATACCTTCATCTCAAGCCGGTGGTGGCTATCGAATCGATACTTGAGGCACTTAAGAAGGTATTGCCCGAGAAATATCACCACATGCTCCCACTCAATGAACAGGCGCTGCTGCGCGGCGAAGAGCTGGTGAATTCGGAATTGCGGGAAGGGGTGATGCTGGTTTGCTGAAAGAAGAGGTTAGCGGAGTCAGCGGAGTCAGCAAGAGTCAGCGAAGTCAGCAGGAGTCAGCGAAGTCAGCAAGAGTCAGCAAGGTTTCATGTATTGGGTCTGCCCGTCGTTACAAGATATTTTCCAAAGTCTGAAACTTTGGGAAAGGCCCCGCTTGGTTAGTCAGCGGAAGTCTGTAGAGTCAGCGAAGTCAGCAGGAGTCAGCAAGAGTCAGCAAGGGTCAGCGGACGTCAGCAAGGTTTCATGTATTGG
>DASVBM010000413.1:0-6235 GCA_036375835.1 Chitinophagaceae bacterium
GCGTGAATCGCGGTATTCGACGATGGCCATAAAGGTCACCTTAGTGACGGTTGCTTACTTCCCCGTCCGACAAGTCATCCGGGCGGGCCCGTCCGACCGGTCATCCGGGCGGAGTAAGCATGACAAGTTCCGTGGGTGTGGGTCTCGCGAATTGACGATTTCGATGGCCTTTGAATCTGCCACCAACAACAGAGTGCCCGCCTCCCCCTCAGGCTGCCGCACCGAAGCTTTTGAATTTTTACTTTTTACTTTTTACTTCTGTTGACCCCCACTCGCGGGAACAAACATTCACCATAGATCTAACCTTACCGCGCTATGACCTATGAACTATTAACTATGAACCAACTCGCGGGAATTAACATTCATCTTCCCAAATCCCCTACCGCGCCATCACTATTATCTATTAGCCATCAGCCCTCCGCCATTCGGCCATAAAAAATAAATGACAAAAAAGTCATTTATTCATTCCCGCCCCTTAACTTTGCCCCGTCAATCGAAAAATGCTGTCTAAAACCTGCGAATACGGAATACGGGCCTCGATATTCATTGCCCAGGCTACCAAAGAGGGCAACAGGGTCAGCATCCCTGAAATTGCAGCAGGTATAGACGCGCCGGAACAATTCATCGCAAAGATCTTACACAATCTTACCCGGCAGGGCCTGCTTCAATCCATGAAGGGCCCTACCGGGGGATTTTTCTTCAACGAAAAATCATTAAAGCAATCGCTGGCCGACATCGTCATCGCCATCGACGGAGATAAACTCTTCACCGGTTGCGGACTCGGCCTCGACTATTGCTCTGAAAAAAAACCCTGCCCTATTCATCACCAGTTCAAGAAGATCCGCGAGGAATGTTTCGACATGCTGCATTCCGCGAAGCTGGGTGCCATTCGCGATGAACTGGAACATAAAGTTGCTTTTCTGAAGCAACGCTAAACTGTACCTGAACAGCAAAAATTTTTTTATGGGGAAACACTCCACAGCAATCCTTTTGCCCATAGTGGCATGCCTCGCTCTGCCTGCAATCGCAACAGCCGCGCCGCCATCCGGCCAGCCTGATGCCGGCATACCCATAAGCAGTCTCGTCTTCCTTGGCATCTGCCTGCTTGCGCTCATCGCCAGCGTTATAGTCCTGCTGCTGAACGCACAAACGCTTCGCAGCCTGGAAAAAGGTGAGACCCCCGCGGATCCCGGGCTTCACTTCAGTCAGCTCAACGCGGCACAGCTCAGCTCCTGTCTCCGCCTGCGAAAAGGCGCCGGGCAAAAAACGCAAAGCACCACCGGCAACATTCCGGTGTTACTGTCTGCGCTGGCCTCGCTTGCTGCCTTGCCCGCCTCCGCGCAGCCTGCCGCAACAGGTTTCTTCTCTAACGGCGGTTTCATCATCACGATCGCTTTATTGCTGATCCCGGTGATCATCGGACTGGTCTTAATGACTGCCAGGATCCGCCGGCTCATCCGCCAGAAAAAAGAACAACAGCTGCGCGCGGAAGCGGCGCGGCTGGCTGAATACCTGGATACCTTACCGGAAGAAGACCTTACCGCGCGGCTCGGACTCACGGCAGCCGAACAAAAACCCCTGGCTGGCGGCAGGCTTTCGCCCGCTGAGCTGAAAGCGCTGATCCGTAACAGCAACGAATCAGCAGGTATCCGGTTTATTCCGGAGAAAAGAAAAGCGGTCAGCCGCCCGAGAGTAGACGCCGCCTTGTCAAGGCTTGTGATCGCTTACCTTATCTCGGCCGCGGTATGGCTGGTCTTCGGCACCTCTGTGGGTTTCTATCTCGGTATCAAGTTCGTCTCACCCGAGGTTGACCAGTTGAGCTGGCTCAGCTTCGGCCGCCTGCGACCGGTACATACCAACGCCGTCTTCTGGGGATGGGCTTCGCTGGCCATGCTGGGCCTCGCCTATTACGTGGTGCCGCGCGTGGGCAATACCCCGGTATACCGCGTGAAATGGGGATGGTACAGCCTGCACCTGATCAACGCCGCCGTGCTGCTGGGCTCTGTCTCCCTGATGGCAGGCATCAACAACGGCGGAGGCGAATACCGCGAATATATCTGGCCGATCCAGCTGCTGTTCGCCGCCGGCCTGGTGATCACCCTGGTCAACTTCCTGAAAACGGTGGCGCGGCGTACCACGAAAGAAATTTACATATCCAACTGGTACATCATCACGGCTATCATGTTCGTCCTGGTCATCAGCATCGTCGCCTATATACCTTACTGGCAGAACGGCCTGGGCGAGACCATCATCCAGGGATATTATATGCACCAGGGCGTGGGCATGTGGTTCATGCTGCTCACACTGGGACTCGTGTATTACTTCCTGCCACAGCAACTGAACAAGCCGATCTATTCTTATGGCCTGGGCATACTCGCTTTCTGGTCGCAGATATTCTTCTATACCGTCATCGGCACCCACCACTTCGTCTTCAGCGCGATACCCTGGTCGCTGCAGACCGTAGCGATAGTGGGCAGCGTGGGCATGGTGATACCGGTGGTCTCGGGCACCACCAACTTTCTCATGACCCTGAAAGGCTCCTGGAATAAGATCGCCGGCAGTTATACCCTGCCCTTCTTTCTCATCGGCATCATATTTTATTTCACCGGCTCGCTGCAGGGAACGGCGGAAGCGTTTCGCTCGGCCAATATGGTCTGGCATTTCACCGACTTCACCGTCGCGCATTCGCATATGACGATGTACGGCATCATCAGCTTCTTTTTATGGGGAGCGATCTACGCCGTGGTGCCGCGCCTCACGCGCCGTGAACCACCACAGGCTACCGTGGGCATTCACTTCTGGCTGGCCTTTATCGGGCTGCTGTTCTACAGTATACCGCTGATGATCGGCAGCACGCTGCGCGGCATGATGTGGATGGAAGGAAAATCTTTTATCGACAGCGTAGTGATGATGGCGCCCTACTGGCTCTGGCGCGCGATCGGCGGAACGCTGATGTGGGCAGGCCACCTGGTGTTCGCTTTCAATATGTACAAAATGATCCGCCGCAGGCGATACATCGATATCCGGGAAACAGCTTTGGAGATCATTCGCCGCAGGCGGTCGGTTGCCGCCCCGGCGGTTGAAGCCTGAGAACTGAATGCTGAATGACTAAAACAAAATGATTATGCAGTTTTTTGACGATCACAGGAAACTCTTTACCGCCGCCTTGGCGCTGTTCCTTTTCCTCACGCTGATGGTGGCTATACTTCCTGCTATTTATAACCAGGAAGCCAACCGCCCGCTGCCCAACGCGGAACCTTTATCTGCCGAAGCCGCGAAAGGGAAACTGGTGTATATAGAAAATGGCTGCGTAGCCTGCCATACGCAGCAGGTGCGCAATATTGAAATGGATAAACAATGGGGTGACCGTCCCGGCGTTCCCGCCGATTATGCGGCAACACTGCGCACCGACCTCTGGCGTAACACCGCAACACTGATGGGAACCGAGCGAACCGGTCCCGACCTGGTGAATGTGGGTAAACGCCAGCCGGGAAAAGAATGGCACCTGCTTCACCTGTACAACCCGCGGCTGGTAGTGAAGGAATCGATCATGCCGGCTTATCCCTGGTTGTTCACCGTGAAGAAAACACCCGCGCCGGGCGACGTGATTGTGAATGTACCCGAAGGCACGCTGAAGCCCGGTGAAAAACTGGTGGCCACAGCTAAGGCCATGCAGCTGGTGGCCTACCTGCAATCATTAAAGCAGACACCACTTCCCGATGGCAGTCCTGCGCCGGCTTTTATACAGTCGCGCAAGGCCAAAAAAGAAACAGCCGGCACATCAGAACCCGGGCTGGACGGCGCGGCATTATACGCGGCGAACTGCCAGAGCTGTCACCAGGCAACGGGTGAAGGATTGCCCGGCGCTTTCCCCCCGCTCAAAGGCAGCAAGGTGGTGCTGGATGATAATCCCGAGCTGATGCTGAGCATCATCCTGAACGGCTACAACAGCCGTGCATCGCAGGGCTTCCCTTCCATGCCGCCCATTGGCACCAACAACAACCTCACGCCGGAAGAGATAACAGCGATCATGAACCATGAGAAAACCAGCTGGGGTAACAATGCAAGAAAGGTGACGGCCGAAGAAATCAGCAAACTGTTTAACGTGATACAATCCGCGAACGCGAAAAAATAACCGACATGATAACCGAACTAAAAAAAATACTGTTCACTGCCTTGCTGCTGTTGCAGGGCGTGATCTCATTCGCCTGCGATGCCTGCAGCCGGCAGCAGCCGAAACTGCTGAACAACCTCACCCACGGCAGGTCGCCGGACAGCAACTGGGATTATGTAATCGTGAGCGTGGCGGTACTGATCGTGCTGGCGACGCTGGTGTTCAGCATTAAAAAGCTGGTATACCCGAAAGAAGAACAAAACAACCACATTAAAAGATCCATTTTAAATCTCTGATCATGGAAGACCAAAGGCCTATCCGGATTTTCATAGATGAGGAAGAATACCCGCTGGGATCGTTCAGGTCACCAGTGAATATTGAATTTGATACCACCCGCCTTGCTGATGGCGAGCACATCCTGAAGATCGTGAGCCTTGACCCGCAGGGTAAGGAGGGTATTCGAAAGATCCCGTTCACAGTGCGCAATGGCCCGGCTATTTCAGTTGAGGGCATCAAAGAGAACCAGGTGGTGGACGGCGTGCTGCCCATCATGATCAGCGCCTACAGCAAGGGCGACCAGCGTTCTTTTCTGATAGAAAGCAGTGAAACGCCGCGCAGCATCCCGGGCTGGGTTTGGATCGGCCATATCGTTTTCGCCGGCTGGGCGATATACTACCTGGTGACGCAGTTTTTCCAGAATTAAGTTTGATCAGGCGTTAGGCGGTAGGCATTAGGCGTTAGGCCAGGCATGTTGGTGGGTGAATGGCTGTTTCTGGTTAATCCGATTCAAGAGGAATAGATTCAAACATATTCAAACTCTGCGCTGTCTCTGCCTCTCTTATTCTCTGCGGTTTAAGGCATCGTGCGAAACACGTTCAATGAGAAACAGAGGGACTTCGCTGGCGAAGTTTTTTGAACCGCGGAGAACAAGAGAACATGAGGTTACGCGGAGAGGGATCGAGGCGGTAGGCAAGGCATGTTGGTAGTGAATGGCTATCCCGGTTAATCCGATTCAACAGGAATAGATACAAACAAATTCAAACTCTGCGCTGTCTCTGCCGCTCTTATTCCCTGCGGTTTAAGGCAACGTGCGAAGCACGTTCAATGAGAAACAGAGGGACTCCGCTGGCGAAGTTTTTTGAACCGCGGAGAACAAGAGAACATGAGGTTACACGGAGAGAGGGATCGAGGCATTAGGCATTAGGCGGTAGGCGGTAGGCGGTAGGCCAGGCATGTTGGTGGGTGAATGGCTGTTTCTGGTTAATCCGATTGAACAGGAATAGATTCAAACATATTCAAACTCTGCGCTGTCTCTGCCTCTCTTGTTCTCTGCGGTTTAAGGCAACGTGCGAAGCACGTTCAATGAGAAACAGAGGGACTTCGCTGGCGAAGTTTTTTGAACCGCGGAGAACAAGAGAACATGAGGTTACGCGGAGGGATGAATATCTGCTTGGGCGTTAGATTAAGTTTTATGTAATTAACAATCTCCAATGCGTTTGTCATCCCGAGGTACGAGGGAACCTTCACTAACAACCCCTTGTGCTGAAGGTAACCACGGCATCGCTATTCAACCTGGAACACAAGGGTAGCATTGACGAAGGATGCTTCGTTCCCCGTCCGACCAGTCATCCGGGCGAACCCAGCATGACGGACTCAGGGGGTGTGGCTGTTCGTCCCAGCGGGACGCTTTGTCGGTAGAAACAGGATCAGAAAATGTTCTCCTCGTCCCATCGGGACGACTTGTGCTGTGTACAGATCTTTTTAGGCTTGCCATTCATCGTGGATACAATCGTTCATTCTACCGCCATCGTGACCGCGCCATACGTCATTGGCTATTGGCTATCTGCAAAAAATCCGCAGCACAAATCGTCCCTATGGGACGACAGGTGATTTCGTTCTTTGATTATTGCTACCCACAAATCGTCCCGCTGGGACGAAAAAACCTCTTGTGACAAGGCAGGGCAGGCATTAGGCGTTAGGCATTAGGCGCTAGGCGAGGCATGTTGGTGTATTATGGACCGAGCTTCCCAAGGGCATGCTGAATTGGAATTTGTGATTTGGGTATTTGGGATTTACCACGGTGTTAGGCCGCGCATGTTGGTGAGATCAAAGAATCTGCTT
>DASVBM010000389.1:0-2995 GCA_036375835.1 Chitinophagaceae bacterium
GAAACTTCGGATGGTCAAAACCAGAGTTAATCAATATGTTTTCCGTGAAATTGTTCTAGCAAATTATAGTTGCAAATGCGCGATGTCCGGAATAAATGTTCCCGAGCTTCTAGTTGCGAGCCATATCTTGCCATGGTCTAAAGATGAAAAAGAAAGATTAAACCCCGAGAATGGCATTTGCCTTTCGCCGCTTTATGACAAAGCATATGATCAAGGACTCATAGGAATCACCCCACAATATGAAATACGTATATCCGCCAGTCTACTGAAAAACGAGCAAGAGAATTACTTCCAGGAATTCTTCACCCCATTAAACCGGAAGAAGCTTACACTCCCTACAAGATATCAACCAAATAAAAGGTTTCTGGAATATCATATGGACTTGATATTCAAAAAATGATCTTGGAATAGGAACGGATTTTTTTAAAGTTGCCGTGAAAGATAGTCGCAACTCTGAAGGTGTGTATTTACTTCCGTAATATTTTTTTAACTTCCCTCCAAACCCGCCCATGGACCAGATAAAAATCTCCTGTCCCAAATGCAACTGGGAACCTTTTGAAGAATCACGCTGGATGTGTACCTGCGGTCACCAATGGAATACTTTCGATACCGGTGGCCGTTGCCCGCAATGCAAAAAGGTCTGGGAACATACCCAGTGTATCGGTTGGGAAGGCGGTTGCGACCAGTGGAGCCCCCACCTCGACTGGTATAACGGGCTGGAGGAAATCGTTGCCAGGCTGAAAGAAGAGATCGCCAAACGCTGGAAAGAAGAAGTGGCAGTGGAAATCCTGCCGGGCTGAAATACTTCGCGGCTTTCCGGTTAAGCTTTCAGTGGTTCAAAACATCGACTGATGAATCCCTTACCGCTCCGCATTCCGCTTTATATGCCACAGCACCCTTTCATGGATCTTATGCACGATATAGGTGCTCCACAACTTCCAGTAGAATTCAGGCCTGATGTTATGGGTATACCAGGTGGTGCCTTCCAGCAAGGTGCGGTTGCCGGGTAAACGCGTGAGTCTGAACTGCCCTTTCCTGGAAATAAAATAATCGTGCAGGTGCGGCGCATTGACCTTCCACATGCTGAGTTCCTTCATAGGCGCAGGCTGCTCCTTCACGTTGAACGCCAGCAGCCGCGGTTCATCCCAAACGGTGATCGGCTCTACAAATGAACCCGTGTTGAAATTGCAGTTGCGAACCGCTCCCACACCGGATCCCTCAATCGTTGCCTGGGTAGGATAGGCAATCCCCGCTTTGAAGATCAGTTCATCGGGTTCATCCAGCGCGGGAAAAGCCACCAGTTGCTTCCATACCGTTTCCGGGCTGGCATTAATTTCCACTGCAGTGGTTACGGTAGTCAGTGAAGGCTCAACATCTTTTTCGATAAACGACATGCCCGGCAGCATCAGCGTAACCAGTACCACAGCCGCGGTGGTGCCACCCTGATCGCGTTTTACGAATGCCATCCCGACCAGGCTGCCGATCCAGGTGAGCAGGATACCGAAGGGCATCGCCATCGCGATGCAGATCATACCTTCCATTGCGGCGAACAAGAGCACCAGTGTATAAAAACCGAGACTGAGAAAAGCAACATTCCTTGAGTCGCGGAATCTGATTGCCTTGCGCCAGCCATACAGCAGTACCGCGTACATCCCGATCAGCAAAGGAACAAGAATGAAGAGGGCGAAGCCGTAGTCGCCCATGCCATAAACAATCCAGGCGGTAAACCCGGCATTGATGACCGCGCTGATCATTGCCGCCGCCCACATGGAAAAACCATTGGTGCGTGAGTAGAAGTGGAAGGCCATTATTATAAATTTTTCAACCCGGGTTAATGACAAATCCGCCGGGTTACTTCCTGTTTATTTCACAAACACCGAGTACGCGTATCCCTCATCCGAGCCGGCGGGGAAAGCTACCAGGGTGCCGTTCTTCCAGAGTCTGGGCCGTATCTTAAGCCCGGTGAATTCCCATCCACACACATATACATCGGTTCCGGAAACATATACAGATGTAGCGCGTGCATCAGACGCCGTGGTGGTAAGCGCGGTTGCCACTCCGTTCTTCCAAAGCTTCGCATTGCCACCTTCCTGGCCCGATACATACACATCTGTTCCCGACACAAACACACCCAGGGCGTCGGCGTCGGAACTGCCATCTGTTAACGAAGTAGCCACGCCGTTTTTCCAGAGTTTCGCAACCGTCTTCGTGCCGTTACTCTCGTTGCCTGCAACATACACGTCACCGTTAGATACAAACACAGACCGCGCATAAGAATCATTCGGGCCGGTGGTGAGGTCGTTTGCAGTGCCGTCTATCCAAAGCCTGGTATCGTTATTCTCCGCGCCGGCTATATACACGATGCCGTTATAAACAAAAATGGAATTCACATATTCAATCAGCAGTGGAGCCCCGGTGTTCACCTGCAGCGATGTCTCCACGCCGTTGTGCCATACTCTCGGTAATGCGCCGCGTAAACCTGCCACATAAACATTCCCCCCGTTTGCGAATACTGCGTTTGCTTCGGCGAAGTTCACCCCGTTGGTCAGCGAAGTAGCTACGCCGTTTTTCCATACCGTGGCATAGCGACCTGCAGAGCTCACACTTCCGGTTCCGGCCACGTATACATCGCTGCCATCAACACACACCGAACGGGCCGACATTTCATAAGTACTGTTGGTGAGTGTGGTGGCCACACCATTCTTCCAGACCAGCGCGCTGCTGTTCCCGGCATACAGGGTGCCGGCTATGAACACGTCTTTGGGAGTGGCCGGCGGCGGTGGTGGTGGAGGAGGCGCGGTACTCGTTGTAGTAAAACTGAGGTCGCTGCCATATGCTGTACCCTTACTGTTCGTGGCATAAGCCCTTACATGGTAGGTCGTAGCTTTCGTGAGCCCGGTAAGATTAGCTGTGAAATTTCCTTTACCGGTTCCGTTTGTTGTATGGCTGTCGGCAATAGTCGGGTTGGCGGTGGTTGCCCAGCAGATTCCCCGTG
>DASVBM010000185.1:0-3403 GCA_036375835.1 Chitinophagaceae bacterium
CTGCCTACGGTTTGCCCGTAGTCGTAAGGATCATATCCTGATCCCATGTTCGACGAGCGGTCCCTGTTCGTATCCAGGTCGGAATAATCATCCCGCCGTTCATTGCGGCGTTGACCATAGTCCCGATCGCTGCGGTACGGCGTTTCGGACCGGTAATCCTCGCCACCATACCGGTTGCCGGCTTGCGGGTATCCATAGTTACTGCTGTAATCATCGCGGCTGCGGTCGTATTGCTGGCTGCGGCTGTCGCGACCCTGTTGCCAGGTATTGCGGCTCCGTTCTTCCCAACGGTTACGGTTTGAATCTGCCATAGTTTCTTATTTTTTTGTTTAACTCCCAGAAGCAGCAAATGATATGCAGATTCCTTAGCGGCTGAATCACATACCCCCGAAACAGGATGCCGGTCTTTCCCGGGAAACAATTCCGCAAAAAACCTGTTGCACATCAAACGTTGATATACACCGCTTAACGCTGCACATTTTTTGCTGGTATCAGCCCATGAACTGGATTGACTTCCTACTGTTGCTGATTGTTGTACTGGCCGGATGGAGCGGATATAAACGGGGATTTATTCTCGGCTCGCTCGAATTGTTAAGCTGGGTGGGCAGCCTCGCCGCCGCTTTCCTGCTTTATAAATACCTCGCCGTATTCATGCAGAAAACCCTACCGGCTTTGGGAGTCTGGACCATGCCCCTCTCGTTTTTGCTTGTGCTGGTCATCCTGCGCATTTTGTTTTCGATGCTGGTGAACGCTATACTGCACCGGACACACCACGATGCACATCACAGCAAGGCAAACAAAGCTTTAGGAATCCTGCCGGGTGTTGTAAACGGATTCATCTATGCCGTGATCATTTCTGCATTATTGCTGGTATTGCCTTTGTCAGACGGACTCTCCGCCGCTGCCCGCGACAGTAAAGTGGCCAACGAGTTCGGTAACCAGGTAGCCTGGCTGGACGACCAGCTCGCGCCGGTTTTCGATGAAGCGGTGCGCCGGTCGATGACCAAAATGACCATCGAGTCCAACGAAGTAGTCAAGCTGAATTTTACGGTAAATAACCCCAAACCGCGGCCGGATCTTGAAGCGCAGATGTTGCAAATGGTAAATGCGGAACGCGCAAAAGCAGGTTTGCCGGTATTAGTGCCCGACACCGCGCTCACGGCAGTGGCAAGAGCACACTCACGCGATATGTTTGCCCGTGGCTATTTCGCGCATATATCTCCTGAAGGAGCTACACCGGCCGACCGGGTAAGAAACGCAGGTATACGCTACCTCATCACCGGGGAAAACCTGGCGCTGGGGCCCACCTTGAAAATCTGCCATACCGGTCTCATGAATTCACCCGGCCACCGGGCCAACATCCTGCACCAGTCTTACGGCCGTGCGGGCATTGGTATCCTGGATGGCGGCTTGCGTGGATTGATGGTAACCCAGGAATTCAGGAACTGACCGGGGCTGCTCCCGTCCCTGCGAATGCAGATCATTTATTCCGTAAAGCTTTCCTGTTCGTTATTCTTCTTCATCATCCTGTTTCTTCGCCGTTCTCGCTTTCAGCAACGCGTCACGGCCATACCGGTTCTTTACCGAATCGATTGCCTTATAGAGGTTGTTCTGCTTCTCTGCGTCTTCAAAAAGGCTCACCTGCCTGCCATGGCTGGTGAGTTCCGAAAGCCGCACACCGATCAGCCTTACCTGCTGTCCTTTACGATATAATTTGCCGAACAGGTCTTTTGCCACCGTGATCAGCTCATCGTCACGGAAAGTATAATCGATTGCCGCCTGTTTTGAAGTAGTTTCAAAGTCTGAATAACGGATCTTCACCGCTACACAGCCCGCCAGTTTTTCATCCTGCCTTAATTCATACGCCACCTTTTCCGTCATGCGCACCAGCTGGGTAATCAGGAAATCAGTGTCGGCAGTGTTCTGGTGAAACGTATTCTCGGTAGAAACGGATTTCGCCTCATGGTATTCGTGTACCTCGCCATGATGAATCCCCTGCGCCTTTTGCCAGAGCTCCGTACCCCATTTCCCAAGTTGTTCTTCCAGGTCTGCCTGCGTGAATTTCAGGATGTCGCCGATTCTGGAAATACCCATTGCTTTCAGCACCTGGAAAGTAGAGTCGCCCACACCAGGTATCTTTTCCACCGGCAGCGGTGACAGGAAGTCTTTTTCCTTTCCCGGCCGGATGAAAATGTAGCCGTTCGGCTTCGCCTGGTCGGTAGCCACCTTAGCCACAAACTTATTCGAGGCAAGCGCGAAAGAGATCGGCAGCTGTGTGGCGGCGATGATTTCCTGCCTCAGCTCTTTCGTCCAGGCAAAGGGGTCAAAGTAGCGGTCCATCCCGGTGAGGTCAATATAAAACTCATCGATTGAAGCCTTTTCAAATTTCGGTGCTTTGGCAGCGATGATCTCTGTCACCCACCGGGAATAACGGCTGTATTCGCCCCTTGCGCCGCGTACAACGATTGCCTGCGGGCAAAGCTTCATTGCAGTGGCCATAGGCATAGCTGAATGAATACCGAATTTCCTGGCTTCGTAGCTGCATGCTGCTACCACGCCGCGTTCCCGGCTGCCACCCACTAATACAGGCTTGCCCTTCAAGGAAGGATCGTTGATCATCTCTACGCTCACGAAGAACGAATCAAGATCAAAATGGGCAATATAACGCTGGGGCTGTTGCAGGCAACGAAGGTAAAATTTTAGCAGGCAACGCTGAGTCTCGTTTAGCGGAGCAGGACCACTGTCCCTTTCTGAAACAGCATTTTCCTGGTGTTTGGGTCCCTGTACTGGAGCGTCCAGACGAATGTACCCGTCGACTGCGGGTAGGGGCCGGTACTGCCATCCCATCCCCGGCTGGGGTCGGTGCTGGAAAATACCTTGCTCCCGAAGCGGTTATATATCTCAAACCGGTAGTCACGCGTATAACACTGCGTAGCTGGTTTGAAAACATCGTTCAGCCCGTCATTATTCGGGCTGAAGGCATTGGGTACGAAAACACTGCAGGGGCAGTTGTCATAACTAACCTTGAATTCTTTTACTGCTATTGAGCAATCATTCATAATCATCACCCGGTAGCTGCCCGCTTCGGTGATCGTTCTGTCCGGCAGTATCAGCCCGTTTTCCCAGGTATAAGCGTTGGATGACCCGTTCCGCGCATTCAGCTGAAGTACGTCGCCTAAACAGATCATGGTATCCTTGATCTGGTCGGGAACCTGAACTGAAAGATCGGGTGTAATGGTAATGAAAGTAGTAGAAGTATCGGCTATGCATTTATTATACACCAGCGCTCTTACCTTATATGTACCCGGCCCGGGATATTCGTGGTCAACCTGGAATGCGGTGGAATAATTATCTGCACCGGAAGCCGGGTCGCCAAGATCCCATCGCACCGAATCCACCTTGT
>DASVBM010000217.1:0-5102 GCA_036375835.1 Chitinophagaceae bacterium
CATATGCTGCCTTTTTTACTTTTTTTTACTCCGGGTACAGTAAATCAAATAATCTGCCGCACCCTTTAAATTTCCGCAAATGTAATTTTTACAATGACATAGCCAAATCTGAGTTTTCCGGCTCCTGTGAATAAACCACTAAAAAAGTTTGCCCACAGCCCGTAAACAGATAGGTTTGTAATCCAGATCATTATAAAGGAAAAAATGTGGCATGCTGAGAGCCGAACATATTCATAAGCGATACGGACAGTTACACGTGCTGAAAGGGGTTGACCTTCAGATCAACCGGGGTGAAATTGTATCGATAGTGGGCTCATCCGGTGCAGGAAAAAGTACCCTCCTGCACATCCTTGGCACCCTGGACACTCCGGACAATGGGCGTATCTTTCTTTACGACACTCCCCTGCACGAATTAAAGGGCAAAAAGCTGGCTGCCTACCGGAATCGGCATATTGGTTTTGTATTCCAGTTTCATCACCTTTTACCCGAATTCACGGCTTTGGAGAATGTCTGCATTCCGGGTTGGATAGCCGAACGGAAAAAGAAGGAAGTGATGGCAGAGGCAGAACGACTGCTGCGGATCCTGGGTCTTGGCGACAGGCTGGAAAATAAACCCCAGGCATTGAGCGGGGGTGAGCAGCAAAGGGTGGCGGTTGCAAGAGCGCTGATCAACCAGCCAAGTATCGTATTCGCCGATGAACCCACCGGTAACCTGGACAGCAGGAACGCCAGGGAGTTACATGAGCTGTTTGTTCGCCTCAGAGATGAAATGAACCAGACCTTCCTGATTGTGACCCACAACGAGGAACTGGCAGCGATGAGCGATCGGGAGCTTCACATGAAAGACGGCAGGATCATTAATCAGCCCGATGGCCGCCAGGTCACATAATGATTATTCTGAAACTCAGGTAGAACGCGGCTTCCAGGCTACTTCCGTTGCATTCAGCAACTGGCCGGCATAGCGCGCCAGCACAAACAGGTAATCGCTCAGGCGGTTGAGGTATTTCAGCACCAGTATTTCAATAAATTCTCCTGTTTCCTGCATTGAAACGCAGATCCTTTCTGCCCGGCGGCAAACACAGCGTGCCACATGTGTTGTTGACACAGCCAGGTGACCACCGGGAAGAATAAAGTTTTTCATTTCCGGCAGCGCCTCGTTCATCCTGTCGATCTCCCGTTCCAGGAACAGGATATCCTCTTCCTTGAGGTCGGGAATTTTCATCAATGAGTCTTTCTGCGGATCGCAGGCCAAAGCAGCTCCGATCGTGAATAAGCGATCCTGTATCTGCTTAAGCACGTCTTTCAAAGCCTGCTGCGGCATCTGGTCGCTGACCATGCCGATAAATGAATTCAGTTCGTCAATGGTGCCGTAGCTGTCAATCCGGATATGGCTTTTCGGAACTTTGGTTCCGCCTATCAGAGAGGTCTTACCGGCGTCACCCGTTTTGGTATATATCTTAATCGCCATGGAATAATGAAAGGTTATTGTGTTACGACTGCCGGCTTTTTGATGATGTCGCTTTCCACACTGCCATCGCGCAGCCGCACCACCCGGCGGGCATAAGCTGCAATGTCTTCTTCGTGTGTCACCAGTATCACCGTATTCCCTGCTTCCTGAATCTGGGTGAATATCTCCATTACTTCCATCGAAGTTTTCGAATCAAGGTTTCCGGTAGGCTCGTCGGCCAGCAAAATTGAGGGATTATTCACCAGTGCCCTCGCGATCGCCACGCGCTGGATCTGTCCGCCACTCATCTCGTTCGACTTATGGTGGCTTCGGTCGGCCAGCCCCACTTTCGCGAGCGCATCCAGCGCTTTCTCCATCCTGAGTTTCTTATTTACCCCGGCATAGATCAGCGGAAGTGCCACATTCTCAGCAGCGGTGAGCCGCGGCAGCAGGTTAAATTGCTGGAACACGAAACCGATTTCCTTGTTTCGGACCTCGGCGAGTTCATCGTCGGTCATCTGGCTCACATCGCGCTGATTCAGGATGTATTGCCCCGAGGTTGGCGTATCCAGGCAACCAAGGATATTCATCAGCGTACTCTTACCGCTGCCGGAGGGCCCCATGAGTGCCACGTACTCATTTTTCTCAATATCCAGCGTAATGCCTTTCAATACATCCAGGCGGTGGCTGCCCATAAAATAGCTTTTCGTGATATCTGACAGTCGGATAATTGCCATGTTCCTGAGGGTTGAGATACTGCCGGCGCTTCAGTTACCGGTATTGATTCGGGAATACCTGACAAAGTAACACAATAGCTATCACACTCCGAAACCGCTGGTGTAGCGGGTTTATTCCCTTTTTTGGAAAAAAATCCCATTCTGATGCCTGTAAATATACTTTTGGGGTCCTTTTTTCGTTTTACCAACAGATCCAATACGGGCCGCTGCATGAAAGACCATTACCCCTTTAAGATTTTTATTGTTGAAGACGATATCTGGTACAGTTCCATGCTGGAATATCATCTTTCCCTCAATCCGGACTATCAGATCAGGAAGTTTCATAATGCGGCAGATTTCCTGGCCGCGATTCACGAGAAACCCGATATCGTTACCCTGGATTACTCATTGCCTGATATGAACGGTGATGCGGTTCTGAACGAGATCATTGAAAGGTCTCCGGAAACCAAAACCGTTGTCATTTCTGCGCAGGAAAACATTAAAGTGGCGCTGGACCTGCTGAAAAAAGGCGCTTATGAGTATATCGTGAAGGACGAAGATGCGAAAGACCGTATCTGGAATTCTTTGCAGCACCTCAGGGAAACGCTCCAGTTAAAGAAAGAACTGGAAGAACTGAAAGAAGAAGTTGCACGTAAATACGACTTCAATAATATCATTATCGGGAATAGTTTCAACCTGAAGCGGGTATTCAGCCTGATGGAAAAAGCTGCCCGTGCGAACATCACCGTTTCAATTACGGGCGAAACAGGTACCGGCAAGGAACTGGTAGCCAAGTCAATCCATTATAATTCCAGTCGTAAGAATAAAGCTTTCGTCGCGGTGAATGTTGCCGCTATCCCGAAAGACCTGCTGGAAAGTGAGCTCTTCGGTCATGAGAAGGGATCGTTCACCGGCTCAATTGGCCGGCGCATCGGGAAGTTTGAAGAAGCGAACAAGGGAACACTTTTCCTTGATGAAATCGGCGAGATGGACCCGAGCATGCAGGCTAAACTGCTGCGCGTGCTGCAGGAAAAGGAAATTACCCGGATCGGCAGCAATGAAGTGGTGAAAATAGACGTTCGCATCATCGTGGCAACGCACCGGAACCTGCAGGAGGAAGTGAAAAAAGGAAACTTCAGGGAGGACCTGTACTACCGACTGCTTGGTTTACCGATTCACCTGCCCCCGTTACGTGACCGCGAAAACGACGTGTTACTGATCGCAAAATACTTTATAGAAGAGTTCTGCCGGGAGAATAAGTTCCCGAAGAAAACCCTGTCTGCGGAAGCCAGCAAAAAATTAATCGGACATGCCTTCCCCGGAAATATCCGTGAACTGAAATCGGTGATCGAACTCGCCTGCGTGATGGCGGAAGGTGAAGACATTCAGCCGGAACACCTGAACGTAATGTCAAGCAACGTGATCGAAAATTTTGCTTTTAAGGACGCAACCCTGAAGGAATTTAACATCAAACTCATCCAATACCATCTGGACCAGTTTAATTATGATGTCATGAAAGTGGCGCGTAAACTGGATGTCGGAAAATCCACTATTTACCGGATGATCCAGAACAAAGAGCTCTATATAAACAGGAATTATACCTACCAGGAAAGTTTCCTTGCTTAACCGGGCGGGTGCGGGAATTTGCCAGCTTTTAGTATTTTGTAACCGATCTTCATGGCCTGTGAGTATATGCGCACCCCTGTAGAAACATATAATGCACTGCAATCACACCCCGGAAGCATAGACTATGCCTGGCTGTCGGCTCTTGTATCGAACCTCCCCCAGGCAGTTGTACTCGAAGACGAAAACCATACAATCCGGATCGCGAACCAGCAATTCTGCGATATCTTCCATTTAACCGATCCCCCGGATGAGATAAGGGGAAAAGCTTCTGCCGATTTATACAACCGGGTTGCCGGCATCTTCGAAAATGATGATAACTACAGGGAACGGATCAAAGTACTGGTAAAGGAAAAAAAACCTGCCCGTAAAGAAGTGGTTAAGATGAAAGACGGGCGCATGCTGCTCCGCGATTACATTCCGCTCTGGCAGAATGGCATACTTACGGGGCATATGTGGATGTTCAGCGAAGAAACCGAAAGGATCCGGGCCGAAGCCCTGCTGCAGGAACAACAGAAATTCTACGAAGACATCCTCAACAGTATACCTTCGGACATCGCTGTATTTTCACCCGAACAACGGTACCTCTATATTAACCCGGTTGGTGTCAGGGACCCGGAATTGCGGAAATGGCTGATCGGGAAAGACGACTTTGATTACTGCCGTATGCGCGGGAAGGATATCTCGCTCGCGGAAAAACGGAGGCAGGTATTTAACGATATTATCAACGGTGGTAAGGAACGCGAATGGGAAGAGCGGATGGTAAACAAACGCGGAGAGGCGGAGTATCACCTCCGTAAGATGAGCCCCCTGTACGACCAGAACGGGCAGTTGGTTTGGGTAATCGGCTACAGCGTGAACATTACGGAACGAAAAAAATTCGAGGAAAAGATCCAGTTCAGTGAAAAGCGTTACCGTGACCTCTTCAATTTCAGCCAGGCCATTATCTGCACACACGATGGCGAAGGCAATTTTCTCTCTGTAAATCCGGCAATGGTGGAGGTACTTGGCTACGAGCAGAGCGAAATCATAGGCAGGAACCTGAAAGATTTCCTGTTGCCGGAGGATCGCGCAGGCGTCGATGAATTGTATCTCAAATCGATCAATACGAATCCCGATAACAAGGTGAAGGGTTTGTTTCGCATCCTGCATAAATCCGGGAGGAAAGTCTACCTGCTTTACCAGAATTACAAGGTACAGGAATCCGCCGATTCACCGGGATATATCATCGGCTTCGCCCAGGATGTGAGTGACCGGATCAAAATTGAAAAAGAACTCAAGGTCGCGAAACAGATCACTGAAGCAACGGCGCGTAA
>DASVBM010000291.1:0-3099 GCA_036375835.1 Chitinophagaceae bacterium
CGACAGGGAGGCTGCAGCCCAGATTCTTCTCCAGTTAAAATTTGAGGCAACGAGGTAGCGTCCGGCATGAAACAACAGCACAATAAACAGGAAAGTGAAAAAGAAGTACGCGAACAGTGTCACAGCCTCTATGGAAGTCGAGTTCTTTTTTACCACTACAACCAGTTTGGTACTGCTGGCCTTGTACCAGAGTTCCGATCGTTCGTTATTGGTACGCCACTCCATCTCCAGCATCGGATATTGCTTCGGAGACAGCTCGCGCGCAAAATTGAAGTCGTTATAACTATTGATAAGCCTTCCGTTGCTGTAAACCGCATAGGCATAGTTGGTTCCCAGTTCGGCGGGGCCGCCTTCTGACTGGTTGAACAGTTCCGGGTAAAGAGCCTCGCTTTTGTATCGCTTGGGCTGGGCGATTATAAAAATGTAACCCGCGGTATTACCGTTGACGCCTTTTACCTGCTTCTCGTAGATATAACTGAATTTATCGGGGGTGTTCTCGTAATATACAAGCCCGGGTGTATTGGTCGGTGTACCGTAAGTGACCATCAGTGATTTGAGCTTCGCATAGGATGTGGTAGAATCATCGTTGTGTAGTTGATTAAACACACTGTCATACGTATAAATCCGCGTGTCAAATTTGTTAAGATAGCCGGCAAAATTTTCCGTAATAAGACTGTCTTTTAGAAAATCGTTTGGCTGTTCAAATCTGAACCGGTCAAAATTCTGTGTAAGCCATTCATCATCCAGATTTGTAATCGCGATGCTCATCAGGTTTTCCCCGGACGGATCAGTCTGGATTGCCAGCTTTTCAGCTGTGGATTTACGTGCGGCCTTTTCTGTTCTTTGATTCTGATAGATCAGAATTGCGGTAACCGAAAAGGAAAAGAACATGATCCAGAAAATGAACATCGACGAACGGATCAGTGGCCTTGACCAATCATGCCGTCTTTGTTGCAGAATATAGAGGTAAAGAATCAGCCATCCAAGTACGATAACATTTACGCTGTTGGCAGTATTAAACGGGCTTACGACCAAAACCACCAGCCCGATCACGCCTGTCAGAAGCAGCCGGTAACTGTTATCGATTGCGGGCAACAAGCTGACAAGGTGAAGCAGAATATGGGTGGCATGGTAAAACGTGAGCAGTAAAAGCGTAAGCACAAAGAAACTGGTGACGGTGTAAATGTTCATGCTGAAGAAGTCCATCACATCAAAGGATATCTGGGAATCTTCTACCAGGCTCTGTACAATATCAGCCAGGAGGTATCCTGCCAGCACCAGTATTGCCGAGACAACCCCGTTAATGATCCATGACTGCTTTTCCGATACCCGGAACGACAACGATGAACGTTTCAGGAAATGGCTCTTTATAAACGCAACCAGCCAGAACAGCAGCAGGGAATTCATCATCAGGTCGCCAAGCGAGGGCAGCATCTCAGAGGATGCATAGATTGACGAATCGAAAAGCTCAAGTTTTTTAAAATCGAACGGGAAGGGAATATAAATGGTAAGCAGCCGATAAATAAGGGTCACAGCAGCCAGAAACCCCGTTGCTTTAAGCAGTCCCTCTTCATTCTGGATGTTAGCTGCAACGCCATTCAGGTAAAAAAACAAAAGTACGGTGCCCAGAACCCATAAAACAATTGAGAAATTGTCATAGCGATGTACACTTTTGTTTTCCGTGTTGACCAGTGAGAACAGCGGTTTCCCATGCAGGTCCTGAACAACGTTACGGGAGGTTGAAGTTGAGATATCATAGAGCTTACCTGCACCTTTCAAGGCAACGAAATCTGAACGGAGATATCGGTTTTCAAGGAAATAATCCCATTTTACCGGGAACAGCGCCATTACGATCAGTCTGTTGCCCTTATTGTTCAGCGTATGTTTTTCAATAACGAAATAGCCGTTCTGGTATTTTACAAGCCTGCTTCCATCAGCCCCGCTCACATCTTCACCCAGCGGCTCTACCACATGGCTATTCCAGAAACTCAGGATCGGGTTACCGATATCATTGAGGGAATAAAGGAAGAAAGCAAAAGGCTCATTATACACCGGAGGCGGATCACCGGCTTCGTAATTTCCTTCGTGCAATGCAAAAAGGAGCGCAGTATCTCTTAACAATGAATGAAAACGTTCCTGGCTGTCCTGTAACTGGCTTTCCACTTCATTACGGGCCCGGCCGAGAGAGGTGCGGTATGAAAAAAAGTTACTGACGAGGAACGATATGGCAAAAAGCCATAGCGCTGCAATCAGCAGGCGTTTGCGGGTATTGAACGCTGTTTTCAGAAATTCAATCAAGGATTATCTTTTTTCTTTTTCACCCTGTTCCAGATCTCATCCATCTCCCGGAGAGACATTTCACTGAGTGGCCGGCCGGCATTCAACGCCTCCGTTTCCATTTGCTGAAATCGCCGGATGAACTTCTGGTTGGTCTTCTCCAGTGCGGTTTCGGCATCTATATGCAAAAACCGTGCGTAGTTAACCAGACTGAACATCACGTCGCCGAATTCCTCTTCTGCCCTTTCGGGTGAAATATCTTCGGCTTCCCTCAGCTCTGTCATTTCTTCTTCCACCTTTTTCCACACGTCTGCCCTGTTTTCCCATTCAAATCCTATCTGTCTTGCCTTTTCCTGTATGCGGGTGGCCTTCACCACTGAGGGTAAACCCTTCGGTACGCCGGCAAGAACCGATTTTTTACCTTCTTTCAGTTTGATATTCTCCCAGTTTCGCTTCACATCAGCCTCAGACTCCACCTTCACATCCCCGTAGATATGGGGATGTCTTACAATCAGTTTTTCCGCTATACCGCTGATTACTTCCTGCAGCGTAAACTGTTCCTGTTCCGTCCCGATTTTCGCATAAAACAGGATGTGCAGCAGGAGGTCGCCAAGTTCCTCCCGTATATCCTGCCAGTTTCCGTCGTCAATGGCATCGGCTAGTTCATAGGTCTCCTCGATAGTCATGGAACGAAGCGTCCGGATAGTTTGTTTTCTGTCCCACGGACATTTTTCCCTCAATTCATCCATGATACGGACCAGTTTTAAAAACGATTCGGCAAGTGGCTGCATGTTGATCAGATTTGAAACGCTGAACTTAAAA
>DASVBM010000253.1:0-11576 GCA_036375835.1 Chitinophagaceae bacterium
GTGCTTCATCATTGCAGGTACCACTACTGCTCCGTCACCCGGTGTATAAAGCACATAATCAGTAGAAAATGCCGAGCTGATGATCGTGTTCATTACCGCCGCTGTGGCTTCGGCATATTCGCTCGGTTTAAGTACCACGCAGTTGCCTGCAGCCAGCGCACCCACCAGCGGAGAAAACAATAGTTGTAGCGGGTAATTCCAGGGGCCGATTATCAGCACCACACCCAGCGGTTCTTTATACACATAACTGCGGGAGGGTAGATTGATGAGGTTGGTCCTGACCTTTTCGGGCTTCATCCAGTGATGCAGCCTCGCGATGGTGTGGTCAATCTCGTTGATCACGAAGCCTATCTCCGTGATCCAGGATTCTTCGCGGCTCTTACCGAGGTCTTTATGCAATGCATCGTATAATGCGGTTTCGTGGCTGAGTATCGCCGTTTTCAACCGCTGCAACTGCTGAATACGGAAAAGGTATCCGCGAGTATCCCCAGTGTTGTAATAGCTTCTGAGTTTCTCAAGCGCAGCCGGAAGCAGTGCAGTATCCATCTGTGAATTTACAAACATTTGCAGGCCTGGATGGCCGTACGGATTATTAACGACTCTACAGAAGCTTAAGCAGTGTAGGGTGTTTTGAGGGGATCAACCGAGCTTTTTTTTCATCAGCCAGTCCCGTTGGACGTCGTTGCCCAGGAGAAAGTCATGCTCGCCGAATTTTTCAAATCCCCACTTTTTATAGAATTCAATGGCGCGGCTGTTCTTTTCCCATACCCCCAGCCAGATGACGGTTTTCTTTTGTGCGGTTGCATAGTCACAGCAGGCCTGCATCAATGATTTCCCTACTCCTTTTCCAATCATCTCTCCGGCCGCATATATCCGGGCGATTTCCATCGCAGGCTCGTTGCCCAGTGCACGGTTACTGTGGTCCCGAAGCCTGGCGTAACCCGCGAGCTGGTCGTTGTAAAAACAGAGGAGAAAAGTATTACCCGGCGCACCTACTTCGGCGATGAGCTTTTCCCGCGTGAACTGCTCGTTCATGAATTTGTCCATGTCTTCCCTGCTGTTCCCGGCGGCAAAGGTTTCCAGGAAAGTAACACGGCTGAAGTCAGCCACCATTTCCGCATCGGCAACAGTAGCTTCGCGGATGTTGAAAGCCATATCCGGTTGGAGATTTATTATCTAATTTAGTCAACATGATCCTGAACGATGAATATTTTATGCACCAGGCGCTGCTACAGGCGCAGTATGCATATGAGGATGATGAAGTGCCGGTGGGAGCCGTGGTGGTACTGAACAATAAGATCATCGCGCGGGCACACAACCAGGTAGAGAGACTAAACGATCCCACTGCTCATGCGGAAATGATCGCACTGACCTCCGCTTTCAATTACCTCGGCAGCAAATATCTGCCGGAAGCCGTTTTGTACGTAACGGTGGAACCCTGCCTGATGTGTTGCGGCGCGATGTACTGGGGCAAGATCGGGAAAATCGTTTATGGCTGCAGCGACGAAAAGAACGGGTATAAGCACATTACGGGCGAAGTGTGGCCGTTTCACCCGCGTACCACCCTGGTGAAAGGTGTGCTGGAAGAAGAATGCGCCGCGCTGATGAAATCGTTTTTCAGGAACAAGCGATGATGCCGGAATAAAAAAGGCTCCCGGAAGGAGCCTTCAATTATGTTCTTACTGATCAGAGGATTTCCCAGACCTCATTTCCACGCAACAGTTTGTCGAGGTTACCCTTGCCTTTGGAAGCAACCGCCTCTTCGATCTGCAGCTTCATGGAATCTTCATAACAAGGCCTTTCTGTTTCGAAAAATACACCGAAAGGACGCGGCAGGTGATGCTCCAGTCTTGGATCATCGAACATGCGGGTGAGGATCTGCGCTTTATAGAAGTCTTTCTCATCGTGAATCCAGAGATCGTCTGCGCTTACGCCGTTACCCAGTTCCACTACAATGGGCCTGAATCCATCCAGTTTAATACCCTTATTCTGCGCGGCGCCGAATACCAGCGGTTTACCCTGCTCCAGGAACAGGACCTCTTCGGGTTTCGTAGCCTTCTCGGTAAAGATCTCGAACGCGCCATCGTTGAAGATGTTACAGTTCTGGTAGATCTCCAGGAACGAAGCGCCTTTGTGCTGGTGCGCTCTTGTGAGCATAGCCTGCAGGTGTTTCGGATCACGGTCCATGGTACGGGCCACGAAGCTTCCATCTGCGCCCATTGCCAGGGCCGAGGGATTGAAGGGATGATCGATACTGCCGAAAGGAGTAGACTTGGTAATTTTTTTCACCTCCGATGTTGGTGAATATTGTCCCTTGGTCAGGCCATAGATCTGGTTATTGAAAAGCAGGATATTGATGTCGAAATTCCTTCTCAGCAGGTGGATCGTATGATTACCGCCAATACTCAGGCTGTCGCCATCACCGGTCACCACCCAGACACTCAGCTCGGGCCTGGAAGCTTTCAATCCGCTGGCGATGGCTGTAGCCCGGCCGTGGATGGAATGCATTCCGTAAGTGTTCATGTAATAAGGGAAACGGCTGCTACAACCGATACCCGATATAATAACGATATCTTCTTTCGGAACACCGATGTTCGGCATCACTTTTTGAACCTGGGCAAGAATGGAATAATCACCGCAGCCTGGACACCAGCGCACTTCCTGGTCGGTGGCAAAATCTTTGGCGGTGAGTGCGGGTTTTCCATTTACCGGGGCAGCTTCAGCTATCATAAGATTTATTCGTTTAAATCGAATTTGAAAAACGGAAATTAGCCATTATTTGTCCGAAAAAACTGAGCGTGATCAGTTCTTTAAATATATGAAAACCTAATGTTTTTTCAACTGTTTTCTAGTCCTGCAGCCTCAGCTGCCGGAACCGGGAAAATCAACTTCGCAACCCAACCCAAAGGCCGTGACCGTTCACCTGCGTTCTCCCGTCAGTGCGCGGCAGGCTGCTGAAGGGCTTCCCAGTATTCCGCTGCCCGCCGGGTATGTGGTATAACGATCGTACCGCCCACGATATTGGCTACCGCGAAAATCTCGTAAACCTGTTCGGTGGTAATGCCCAGCTCGCTGCACTTACCCAGGTGATATTTGATACAGTCATCGCAGCGCAGCACCATGCTGGCAACAAGGCCAAGCATCTCTTTTGTCCGGGTATCCAGCGCCCCCGCTTCATAGGTATTGGTATCCAGGTTCCAGAGGCGCTTCATCACAAGGTTGTTCTTGCTGAGAATCACCTCGTTCATACGGGCGCGGTAGTCGTTGAATTCTTGTACCAGTGCTGACATATAAGGTTTTTGGGCAAAGCTATGCAAGCACCAAACTTGCAGCAAGGCCGGTAGTTACTATTAGCGGAATTTAACGAAGCCGGGTTTAGCTGCGCTTTACTTCGAGGTAGCGGATAATGGCTAAGCGGATATCCGACATCAGAGAGCTGGTATCGGTCTGAACCGGGGATATGGTGGTGATGCCGGGGTTGCTTTCGTTGAAGAAGCCAAGGTTGGTTTCTTTGCCGGTAACCAGGAAGTCCGGCACAACGATCCGGTAGCTACGCCCGGTGTCGAGCGGCTGTTCTTTCACCAGCCAGGATTCACCGGAACGGCGAATGTTCCCATATTGTAACCAGCCCCCGCTGCCCCTGTTGGCATAACCTGCGTCGAGTACATTTTTCAGCAGGCTTCCTTTCAGCTCCAGTTCCCTCAGTCCGCCGCCAAATGGCAGGGTTCGCAGGATATCGTATTGCGAAATCGGCTTGTATAGTATATCATCCACGCGGATGGACCCGGTATTGAATACAGAGGCTTCGGCGGCGGGCGCTGCAAATAACATTGCCCGGGCGACGAGGTCGGTCAGGTTGGTAGCGCCATGCCGCGTATACAATTCCCTGCCTTCGAGTGAATCGCCGGGAAACGGCACGATTGCATCGGGACTAAAGCCGGCGCTGGCATAGTTATCCGCCGCCACCTTCACCCATTTCTGCACCGTCAGATTGGAGAGGCTGTCTTCCGGGATACTCCGGTCAAGATAAACCAGTGAAGGGCTGGCAGACACCCGGTGTTTACGTGTATCCAGTGTCAGCTGCACTACGAAGGCGCTCTTTGCATTTGCATGGGCCTTGGTGATGAATACGCCGTTTTCTTTCACGAAGCGCATATCGTGTTCATGCCCGCCAAGAATTATTGCCAGTTCGGGTATTGCTTCTGCAAGCCGGCGGTCATCTGCAACAGCCAGGTGTGTGAGCGCAACGATCGCATCGCAGGAGTCTTTCACCTGCGTGTATGTTTCGATGAATGTTTTAACCGGGTCGGCGTATTGAACGTATTCGGCGGGATTGGAAGGCAGTACCACGCTGATTAACCCGATCCTGGCCCTGGTTCCGTCTGCGTCTGTGAAATTTCTGAATACATAGCGCGGGAAAGCAGTCCGCGTGCGTTTATTCTCAAAAGGATGGATCGAATCACCGGTTTTGTGAAAGGCATTTGCGGAGATCCAGGTGAAACCCGATTCTTCGATCCGCTCCTGCAATTCGGCTTCGGTGATATCGAACTCGTGGTTGCCGAAGCAAACCAGGTCGAAGCCGGCTGCGTTCATGGCATCAACCATCTGCCTGCCGCGGATGCGTTTTCCCTCGTACCGCAGGCTTCCGTAAACCGACGGGCTCAGGAAGTCGCCGGCCATCACCAGCAGGGTATTGGGATTCTTTTGCTGTTCCCGTTTCTTCAAGGCGGCAACCCTTGCCATCCCTCCGCTGTTTCCCGCTTCCAGGGGCGCGATCTCGTACACGTCATTAACCTGCACCAGGGTGAGCTCAATTCTCCCGTCATCGCCGGAAGGCGCCTGCGTTCTGCAGGAGAGTAAAGCGATTACAACGATAGCCGGGAAGATCTTTAAACGCATACCCGCGAAGTTACTAATCGGCCTGTCTTAAAAAATTGCGGATGCCCCTGGTTATCTTTTTAGCAGTTGCCTTCCGGAACTTACTGCTCAGCACCAGTTGCTCGTCTGATTCGTTACTGAGGAAAGCAATTTCCACGAGGCAGTTCGGGAATTCTGTAGGCGCATTCAACATGAAGTTGAAGTTGCCGATATTCCCGAATTCTTTCAGCTGCAGGTCGAGCATCTCATCGAGTATCTCCACCGACAAGGGCCGGAAACCAATGTGCTTATAATAAGTGCTCACGCCGCTGATCTGCGGGTTAGACGAAGAATTGAGATGAAGGCTGATCAGTAAAACCGGCTGCTGTTCCATAAGTTTCAGCACCCGTTGCTGGTTGTCGATGGTGGTGTCGCTGGTCCGCGTCATGATCACTTCCGCGCCCTTGCACCTGAGTTTTTTTCGCAGTGCTTCCGCAAAAAGCAGGGTGTATTCTTTTTCCTGGATATTGGTTTTTACGCCGCTTGCGCCTCTGTTGGTTCCGCCATGTCCTGCATCAACGGCGATCTTCAATTTCCTGAGGTTCAGTTTAGCAGGGGGTTGATTGACGGAGAGCACCAGCGATTTTCCGCGGTAGCGCAACGAGTAGCCCCAGTGTTGCCGGTGCCTGAGCTCGATGGTGATCCGCACCACGTCATCTTCAACCTGGTTCATGTACACGTTGTCCACTTCTTTTGCCGATTGCAGCTGCGTGATCCAGTTGGTATTACTCTGCACGCCGAAAATCTCCAGCACGATACGCGAAGGGTTGATCTCCATCCACGATTTATATGGTAGCTTTTCATCAATCGCGAGGCTTAAGATATCGCGGCGGTCTTCACTGCCGCGCAGGCTCCAGGACTTCAGAAGGTAAAACGGTTTCTCGGCTGAAGACGTATCCGGCTGCAAATCCCTTTTGCCAACGTAAGCGGTTCTGTTGGCAGACAACTGCACCTTGTAGAGGTTGCCGGTGGAGTCTATGATGCGGAATAGTACCGGTGTATCCACGTACCCCATCTTTGCACCACCGAGCCTGTCTTCACCAAGACCGTAGGCTAACATCGTGAGCGGATTGGTGGATCGGGCGAGGATTACCTGTTCTGATGAGTCTTGTGCAAATGCGGCAAGGGATGACATGCAACCGCATAACATGAGGGTCCTGAGCATCTTTAAAGTTATAGAATTTGGAACATCCCGCACAGCACAGATGATGAGTGGACGTGTATATTAACTGCCTGCACCGCAAACGACGCGTGGCAGCAGCGAAACAATGAATGATTATCTTGCAGCGATTAAAACCTCTTGCATGCCGCTGAACTGGCAAACATTTAAAACCCGCGCAGTTTCCGCCATTGTTTTCGTGATCGTGATGCTGGTTGGGCTACTTTGGAACCAATGGACTTTTTTCCTGTTGTTCTCGGTAATTCATATGGGGTGCTGGGTGGAGTATCAGCGCCTGGTTGCGAAAATTGACCCGGCATACGCCAGTATTTCATCGTTGCACCGGTACGGTGTGATCCTGACCGGGTGGGGATTCATGTGGTGGATGAACCAGCAGCAGATAGACGGGTTCCATGTTTCAACAGCCGGTTTCTGGATCATGGTAGCCGGCGCGATCGCGGTAAATATCGACACCCTGGTGAATCGCAGGGGAAAACTGATCGCTCATTCACTCCTTGGGTTGCTGTATATCTCTTTGAGTTTCGGTTTACTTGTTTCGCTTGCCAATACCGATGCCTTCAGCGCTTTCAATGCTGGTTCGGTTATCGAAAATGAATTCAACGGTTCGGTGGGTGTGCTTGCATTCCTGGTGGTGCTTACGATGTGGGTGAACGACACCATGGCTTATATCGTAGGTTCATTAATAGGTCGTACGCAGTTGTCACCGATCTCGCCCAAAAAAACCTGGGAAGGCACTATCGGCGGCATCATCCTCGCGGTGGTGGCGATCGGGCTGCTGTATTCTTCCGGTTTCCCTGCCTGGATCAGCGGATCTGATATAACAGGATCTGGTTACAATGTCAATAATCCTCATTGGTACGTGGCCGCCGGTATTGCGGCCGTGATGGGAACATTCGGCGATCTTTTCGAGTCGAAATTAAAACGGCTTGCCGGCGTTAAAGATTCAGGCCAGATGATGCCAGGCCACGGCGGCTTCCTGGATCGCTTTGATTCTCTTTTGCTGGCCACGCCTTTCGTCTGGTTGTATGTATGGCTGGTAAATGGCTGATATACCGTGCAAGGGTACGGATTAAACGCCCGGGAGTGGTCTATCGATTATATTTGCCGTTCAATCAGCTGTCATGAAGGTTCACAAGGAAGGATTCGCATCTATTGGCATTGCCGCGCTGGTATTCGGCATTATCAATATTGCTTCCTTTATATTTCTGAAAGACGAGTATCCGCGCACTGCGCTGGCGGTCTTCCTCGTCACCACTTTTCTTTTCCTGTTCGTAGTGTCGTTTTTCCGTATTCCCTATCGCAACCTCACCATCGGCGAAACGCAGGTGATTTGTCCCGCTGACGGGAAGGTAGTGGTGATCGAAACGGTTACCGACGAAGAATATTTCAAGGACCAGCGTATACAGGTGAGCATCTTCATGAGCCCGGCCAACGTGCATGTGAACCGTAATCCTATAAGCGGTGAAGTGCTCTACAGCCATTACCATAAAGGAAAATACCTGGTGGCCTGGCACCCAAAGTCATCCACCGAAAATGAAAGACATAGCGTGGTACTGCAGAACGCGCATGGGGTGATACTGGTGAAGCAGATTGCCGGGGCGCTGGCCAAGCGTATCGTGAACTACCTCAGTCCCGGGCAACAGGTGAAACAGGGAGAAGAGCTGGGTTTCATCAAGTTCGGCAGCCGGGTAGACGTATTGCTGCCTACTGATGCAACGGTCAAGGTAAAGCTGAACCAGGTGGTAAAAGGCGGGGTAACCGTTCTGGCCGAATTACAGCCCTGATATGCCGTCCGTAACCGGGCAAGCCGCCTTCATCAACTTTTAATACCCGTTTGCACTTCCGGTGTAAAGAAGCGGTTATATTTGAAAGCGTAATCCAAACACTACGACAATGAAAAAGATCTTCACCCTTCTGTTTGCCGCTCTGCTGGTGAGTGGCGCTTCCTATGCCTGCGGCGATGGGAAAAAATGCGATAAGGAAAAAAGCTGCTGCAAAAAAGAAGGCAAATGCGATAAGGAGAAAAAGTGCGACAAATCGAAGAAATCAAAAGATAGTAAAACAACAACCGTTAAGGCCTGAAAACTGCCTCCTTTCTGAAAGAACTATCCCGCCACGGCGGGATCTTTTTTTTATCGCCTGTTCCGTGTTTTTCCCACCAGCCATGCAACCAGTGCAACGATCAGCACGATCACTATTATAGCAGTCCAGAAGCCGGCTTTAAAAATCCCCGCTACCAGGTCGCAGGAACTGGCTGTAAAAGCGATCAGCAGGATGAGTGTAACTGCCGGGAAGTTCAGCTTGTTCATAATCTTCGTTTCGTTGTCAGGATCAAATGCCTTGCCAATCAGCGAGATCGATATTGTACCTGAGTTCGATGGGTAGATGGCGGCACAGCCGGGGCAAAAAAAAATCCTGCAATCGCAGGATCGGCCAGTGTTTGTGTTATCGCTCCCTTCGCATACCGGGGTGATCGCGGCGGTGTTCCATTTCTACAACGGTGGCGGGTTCCAGGTGCTCAAAATGCTTGGCGATCTCTTTCATTTCCTCGATCAGCCACCGAAGCTCAGTCCAGGACGCACCTTTCTCTACCTCATCCATGAACCTTTTATTCAGTTCTATAAATTTTGCCTGCTCTTCGGGTCTTTCCAGTCTTTTCATAGCCGACCGATGTTTCATTTGGAAATCAAGAATGATGCAAGTTTGCAACTGGTTGTGTTTTAAGGCCACGACTACACAAAACGTGCGGAATTTCTACACAAAAACCCGGGGATAAGGCGATAAGGAAGCATGGCGCGAAAGTTCCGCCACATCAGAGTATGTCTTCCAGTTCGCGCAGGTGATGGATCACGTAAGTAGGCTTTATATGGGGTTCAACATTCAGGTGATTCACGAAGATCGTATCCATGCCCGCGTTGATACCGCCCTGGATATCCGCGTCAAGGTTATCGCCGATCATGACGCTTTCGGTGCAGGAAGCGCCGCATTTGTTCACCGCGTAATCGAAGATCTCTTTGCTTGGTTTCAGGGCCTGCGAGGCTTCTGAAGTAATCACTTCAACGAAAAAGCTTTCCAGGTCGGCGGTCTGTAATTTACTTCTTTGTGTGACGTCGAACCCGTTTGTGATCAGGTGTAGCTGGTAACCTTTGTTCTTCAGGTAGGTGAGGATCTCCACCGTGTACGGGAAAAGATTCTTCTTCAGCGGCAGCCGTTCCAGGAACTGCACCGCCATGGTTTTCGACAGGGCCTCGTCGGCTATCTTAAAATCGAGCAGGGAGAGCCACATCCTTTTCCATTTCAGTTCTTCGTGCCTGATCTCTCCTTTGGTGTATTTATCCCAGAGCCTTGTATTATGGAAGCTGTACTGTTCAAAAAACCGCTCAAAGCTGTCCACACCTCTCTCTGCCAGTGAATTCAACTCGTACAATTCCTGTAAAGTCTCTTTGGCGTTCGCTTCAAAATCCCAGAGTGTATGATCGAGATCGAAAAACAGGTGCTTGTACTTCATCGGCTGCAATTTCAGCATTTTGACAGTAACTTGCCGCAAACAAAATACCTGCATGAACATTGTTATCACGGGCGCTTCGAGAGGTATCGGACAGGCAATAGCCGAAAGGTTTGCCGAGGATAAACAGGGGCATACAATTGTACTCTGTGCCCGGAACCGTGAGCGGCTGGAATCTTTTGCGAAGCAGTTGCAGGCGCGGTTTCCCCGGACCAATATCCTGAATTATGCTGCCGACCTGTCAGTGGAATCGGAGGTGGAACGCTTTGCCACCTGGTGCCTGCAGCAGGTTACGCCGGAGATACTGGTTAACAATGCCGGTAGTTTTATGCCGGGCAGCCTGTGGAACGAGCCGCAGGGAACATTGCAGCAGATGATCGCGGTAAACCTCTACAGCGCCTACTTCCTGAGCCGGGCGCTCCTCCCTGCAATGATAGAGCAGCGGAAAGGGCATGTGTTCAATATGTGTTCAATAGCTTCGCTGAACGCCTACGAAAACGGCGGCGCCTACAGCGTCAGCAAATTCGCGCTGGCTGGATTTTCGAAAAACCTCCGTGAAGAATTGAAGCCTTTCAATATCAAGGTCACTACGGTGTACCCCGGGGCGGTGTATACCGATTCCTGGTCCGGGTCCGGCGTTTCGCCGCAAAGGATCATGGAATCCTCAGACATAGCCGAGATGATCTACACCGCATCTCAACTTTCACCCCAAGCCTGCGTGGAAGAGATCATACTGCGCCCGCAGCAGGGGGATCTTTAATAACCAGCGCCTTTTTCACCGCCGTTCCCGCAAAGCCCATGCTGCAGATTGCCGTCTTGCCGGCCTGGCTTATCTTCGCCGCATGGACCAGTTGCTACAGAAATTAGAGGAATATACCAATGAAGTCAGGGGATTCGCCGCTAAAACTGCGGATGACCTGGAACAATTCAGGATAAAATTCCTCGGCAGCAAGGGCATCGTAAAGGCGGTGATGGGTGAAATGAAACAGGTGGCGAACGACAAGAAAAAGGAGTTCGGCCAGAAGCTGAATGAGTTCAAGCAATTCGTCGAGGCCCGTTACGAAGAGATGAAATCGTCATCCGGTGAAACAGCAGAAGCAGGCGCCGGGTACGACTGGAGCCTGCCGGGTACACCTTACCCGGTTGGAACGATGCACCCGCTGTCTATAGTTCGCAACCGTATCGTCAACATTTTCCAGCGACTTGGTTTTGCCCTTGCCGAGGGTCCCGAAATAGAGGATGACTGGCACAACTTCGGTTCAATGAACCTGCCTGAAGACCATCCTGCACGGGACATGCAGGATACATTCTATATCCATACAAACCCCGACTGGCTCCTGCGCACACATACCAGCAGCGTCCAGGCGAGGGTGATGGAGAAACAAAAACCCCCGATCCGTACCATCTGTCCCGGTCGCGTTTACCGCAACGAAACGATCAGTGCAAGAGCACATTGTTTCTTTCACCAGGTAGAAGGATTGTATATCGACGAGAACGTGAGCTTCGCGGACCTGAAGCAGACGCTTTACTTTTTTGTGCAGGAGATGTTTGGCCGGGATGTAAAAGTCAGGTTCCGCCCTTCATATTTCCCTTTTACCGAGCCCAGCGCTGAAATGGACATCAGCTGCCTGATCTGCGAAGGTGAAGGCTGTTCGGTATGCAAACACACCGGCTGGGTTGAGATCCTGGGCAGTGGTATGGTTCACCCGAAAGTGCTGGAGAATTTTGGTATCGACAGTAACAAGTACACCGGTTTCGCTTTCGGTATGGGCATAGAGCGGATCTGCCAGCTGAAATACCGGGTCAACGACCTGCGGCTGTATTCGCAGAACGACCTGAGATTCCTCCGCCAGTTTACCAGCGCGCTCTGATACAGTTGATCAAAATCATTAGCGCCGGCTTGCCCCGCATCGGTGCGCCTTCTTACATTTGCGAGTATTCAAAAAGCAACGGCAATGAGTAAACTGAGTAACC
>DASVBM010000170.1:0-5913 GCA_036375835.1 Chitinophagaceae bacterium
TCCACGTAATGGACGGTGATGCCGGTTTCTTTTTCGCCTGCAGCGATCACCGCCGCGTGCACCCTGCTTCCGTACATTCCTTTGCCACCATATGATGGCAGCAGTGCAGGGTGGATATTGATGATCCTGCCCGGAAATGCCTCGATCAGGTAGCCGGGTATCTTCCACAGGAAACCTGCCAGCACCAGCAAGCTGATATTGTGAAGCTGCAGTTCCTCCAGGGATAGTCTTGTTTCAAAAAATCCCTGCCTGTTCACCATCAATACCGGTATGTTGTTATCGGCCGCGATCTGCAACACGCCCGCTTTCGGGTTATTGCAGACGATGAGCGCCACCCTCACTTTGGTGCTGTTGCGGAAATATTCAATAATGTTTGCCGCGTTCGTACCGGTACCCGAGGCGAATATGGCCAGCTGGTGCTGCTGAGGGTTGATATTACCGCGCTTCAACCGTTTTCCGGAGATGCGTGCGCCCATCTTACTCAGGTATTTACGGAAGAACCGGAATTGCCCCAGCGGGATACTGATGAGCAGCACGGAAAGCGGCCAGAGTATGCTGATAATCGGAATGTATAATAACCAGTAGGCGATATTCTTCTCCGAAAAGACCAGGGAGAGCAGCCAGCTGCCGGCGCGTGCACAGGCGCTTCCACCCAGTGCGAAGGTTATAAAAATGAGTACGAAGCGTGGCCAGCTGACCTGCCATCTTTCTTTCAACCGGTGTAACATGAGGCAAAACTGCAGCAAAAAATCAAGCCGTTAAACTCTGTCTGAAGATATGACCGCTATCATCATGTGTAATGTACCCAAAGGTTCAGTAAAATAATTTAGCATGCAAAAGCTGCTGAATTGCAGCGAAGAGCAGCAAAAAATTTTTTTTCCTCCATTGCGCTTTTGTCAGACCGCTGTCATATTTTTGCACCCGTTTAACGGTAAATTTTCCACATTCCTCACAATAGATTTGTGAATATGATTGATAAACGCTGCGTTTTCAAAACTATACTGTCATATCTGTTCTTTTCTGTAGTGTTCTCCTTTGGAAATAAAAGCTTTGCGCAGGATGGTGCAGCGCTTTTTAACCAGAACTGTGCGTCCTGCCACCACCCGTTGAAGGATGTTACAGGCCCGGCGTTGAAGGACGTTGACAAGCGCGGTGACTGGGCAAAAGACAAGAAGAACCTGGTTGAATGGGTTCATAATCCCAGTGCATATGCAGCAAAGTCAACATATGCAAAAGGTGTGGCTGACAAGTATGCCGGTCCCGGTGTACTGATGCCCGGCTTCCCGACCTTCACGGAAAAAGAGATTGATGCCATTCTCGGGTATGTAAATTCCTTCAAGCCACCGACTCCTGCTGCGGCGCCTGCCGCGGGCGAGGCGCAGGGCTCCGGCGATAACTCGCTGCTGTTCGGAATTCTTACACTGGTGCTGGCAGTAGTGGCGCTGATCCTGCTGCAGGTAAACAGCAACCTCAAAAAATTATCAGATGACCGGGAAGGCATTCCAGCCATGGAGCCGGTGCCTTTCTATCGCAATAAAGCCTATATCGCGCTGGGAATCGTAGTACTCTTCCTTGTTGGCGGATACTATACGGTGAAAGGCGCGATCGGACTGGGCCGCAACCAGAACTACCAGCCTGAACAGCCCATCTTCTTCTCTCACAAAGTGCACGCAGGCGTGAACCAGATCAGCTGTCTTTACTGCCACATCGGACCGGAGCAGGGCAAGCACGCCATGATCCCTTCACTCAACACCTGTATGAACTGTCATATGAACATCAGTGAGTACACCGGTGATCCGCTGAAACGCGCCGATGGAAGCGACGTAAATGGAACCGCAGAGATCCAGAAACTCTATAAAGCGGTTGGTTTTGTTGCGGGCGGCAACGCCAACAGCTGGGATATCAGCTGGGGCAAGACCAAGCCGGTTGAATGGGTGAAGATCCACAACCTTCCCGACCACGTTTATTTCAGCCATGCCCAGCACGTTGTTGCGGGTAAGGTACAGTGCCAGACCTGTCACGGCGAGATCCAGAAAATGGATGAAGTGAAGCAGTTCGCTGACCTGAGCATGGGCTGGTGTATCAATTGTCACCGCGAAACCAAGGTGCAGTTCAAGGAAAACGGATTCTACAGCATCTATGAGAAATATCACAACCAGCTGAAGAATGGCGAGATCGATACTGCCAAGGGGGTTACTGCGGATATGATCGGCGCTACCGAGTGTCAAAAATGTCACTACTAATTCCCACCCTTTTCCAAAGGATCCGTGAGAATTGACTATATAATTTTCATAAGCTAAACCAAAATACTCCGGCAACAGGAGATAAGGCGAATATGGAGAATAAAAAGCACTGGCAAAGTTTCGGAGAGCTCAGCAACTCAGCGGCCTACCGCCAATCTGCCAAAGACGAGTTCAATGAAGAACTGCCTTTCGAAGCTGGTGAGAACAGCAATTTCCTGGAAACCCCTGCTCCCAGGAGAGACTTCCTGAAATACCTGGGCTTCAGCACCGCGGCCGCTGCACTTGCTGCAAGCTGCGAGATTCCGGTGAAAAAAGCAGTTCCGTTTGTAAACAAGCCTGAGAATATGATACCCGGCGTGGCGCAATGGTATGCCACGACCTATGTGCAGGATGGCGACGTGGTGAGCGTACTGGCTAAGGTGAGGGACGGAAGGCCTATCAAGATCGAAGGAAACAACCTGTCGCCGATCACTATGGGCGGTACCTCTGCAAGGGCACAGGCTTCGGTGCTTGACCTCTACGATACGGCGCGTATCCGTAAGCCGATGATCAAAGGTTCAGGAAACAAATTCAAAGACGCATTATTCGAAAGCGTAGATAACGCGGTGATGGCTGACCTGGCCGCAGCCGGCGGCAAAGCGGTGGTGATCCTTACCAGCAGCGTTACTTCGCCTTCTACAAAAGATATCATCAACCAGTTCCTGGCTAAGTATCCCGGAAGCCGACACGTAACTTACGATGCGGTTTCATGCAGCGGTATGTTACTCGCCAATGAACAAACCGGTCATGGCAGGAAGCTTCCTTCTTACCGTTTCGACCGTGCGCAAACGATCGTGAGCCTGGCTGCAGATTTCCTCGGCAACTGGCTCAGCCCTGTTGAATTCAATAAGCAATATGCGAAGGGCAGGAAGATCGATGAGAAGAACCCTGTAATGAGCAAGCACTTCCAGTTTGAACCGGTAATGAGCATGACCGGTGCAAACGCGGACGAAAGATATCTCTGCCTGCCTTCGCAGCTGGGCATGGTGGCAGCGGCGCTGCTGGGCGCGGTGAGCGGCCAGGGCGGTGTTGCTATTGCCGACAAAGCGCTGGCGGATGGAATTGCCCGCGCGGCCGCGGAGCTGAAGAAGGGCGGCGGACTGGTAGTGTGCGGCAGCAATGATGTGAATGTGCAGGTGATCGTGAACGCGATCAACGCCGCGATCGGCGCGAACGGCACTACCATCGACTGGTCAGTTCCGGTAAATTACCGCCAGGGCATAGACAACGATATGGCAACACTGGTAGCCGATATGAAGGCGGGCACTGTGGGTGCGTTGCTGGTACACGGCGCCAACCCTGCATATTCATGGGTAGATGCGGCGGGATTCACCGACGCGATAAAGAACGTTCCGGTCACCGTTTCATTCAACCCCAAGATGGATGAGACCGCGAAACTCTGCAAGTACATCATTCCTGATCACCATTACCTGGAAAGCTGGGGTGACGCGGAGCCCAAAGCAGGACATTATTCATTCATACAACCGACCATTTACCCGCTGTTCAAGACCAGGCAGTGGCAGGACAGCCTGCTCAAATGGAGCGGTAACGATATGCCTTACGCAGCATTCCTGAAACAGTACTGGAGCGCGAAGTCGGGTGGCGAAGCCGGATGGGATAAGATCCTCAGGGATGGTATCCTCAGCCCCGGTGGTGCTTCCATGGCAGGAAACGCTACAGGCGGCAGCAAAGACAGCCTGGGTACATCAACGCCTGCACCTGTTGCCATAGGCGGAGGCGGAAGCTACAACGGTGGAGCAGTTGCTTCAGCGGTGGCTGCGGCAACCGCGCGTAAAGGCGGTAACTACGAACTGTTCCTTTATCAGAAAGTGGGCATCGGTAATGGTAACGGCGCATCCAACCCCTGGCTGCAGGAACTGCCGGACCCGGTAACGCGTGCCACCTGGGACAACTACGTGATCGTATCCCCTGTATTTGCCAAAGAAGTACTGGGCATAGACCTTCAGAATTCCGGACAGGCAGACCGCTATGAGGCCTACCCGGATAAGCCGGTGCTGGAGGTTTCTGTGAACGGCAAGTCTGTAAAGCTTCCAGCGCTGATCATCCCGGGTACGCACCCGAAGGCGATCGGTATCGCGGTAGGATATGGCCGTATTGAATCGGTAGGTAAAGCAACGGTGTTCGGCGACAAGGATGCCAACATCGGTAACCAGAACGTATATCCATTCGCCACATGGTCGAACGGAACGGTGGACTACGCGAACTACAACGTATCGGTAAAAGATACCGGCGACACTTACAAGGTGGCGCTTACACAAACGCATAATACTTACGACACAGGCGCGCTGGGCAAGCGTACCGAGGTGATGAAGGAGATGTCGCTGGCTTCATTCCGGCAGCACCCGACAGAAATACTCGACGAGAGAGAAGCAGAGCTGAAGCCCTGGGGCGGACTGAAAGATTTTGAAAAGAAAGGAACCATCTATCCTTACCATGATAAACCGGGACTGAAATGGGGAATGAGTATCGACCTCAACTCGTGTACCGGATGTCATGCCTGCGTGGTAGCCTGTCACGTGGAGAACAACGTGCCGGTGGTGGGCAAGAACGAGGTGATGCGTTTCCATGATATGCACTGGCTGCGTATCGACCGCTACTACAGCGGAGATATGAACAACCCCGATGTGGTGTTCCAGCCGATGCTTTGCCAGCACTGCGATAACGCGCCCTGTGAAAACGTTTGCCCGGTTGCGGCCACCATGCACAACCAGGAAGGCGTGAACCAGATGGCTTATAACCGTTGCATCGGTACGAGGTACTGCGCGAACAACTGCCCGTATAAAGTGCGCCGCTTCAACTGGGCGGATTATATGGGTGCTGACAGCTTCCCGGATAACCACGACGAGTGGGATGATTTCCGCATCAGCATGAACGACCCGCTTACCCGGATGGTGCTGAACCCCGATGTGGTGGTACGTTCAAGGGGTGTGATGGAGAAGTGTTCATTCTGTGTACAGCGTACCCAGGAAGGAAAGCTGCAGGCCAAGAAAGAAAGCCGTCCGCTGGTTACCGGCGAAGGCGACCAGTGGGATGTGAAGACCGCCTGCCAGCAGGCCTGCCCGACTGACGCTATTGTATTTGGTAACGTGCATTCGAAGGACAGCGCGATCACGCAGCACCGTGCGATGAACATACAGCGTACTTATCATTCACTCGAGCAGCTGCATACGCTGCCTAACGTGAACTACCTGGCCAAGGTGCGAAATACCGACAGGATGGAGGAGAGCGGCGCCGAGAGTGGCGGCGACAGGCACGAGGATGTGAAGCACGAAGGTGGCAACGCAACCGGAACGACACACTAATGCCCGCGGGAGTGCCGAACAGCGCACTGCGGTACAAGTGAGTGACACAACGGAAGCTGATAAGAGATTTGAAGCTGGTATAAAAAACATAATTGCTTAAGCGGGGAGGATTACAAATTGCGACAGCGGAGTTTGGAATTTCTCACCTGGAATTTTAAATACTTATGGCATCATTAAAATACGAATCGCAGCTAAGGGAACCATTGGTGTATGGAACCAAGGATTATCACCAGGTGACTGAGGATATTTGCCGTCCTATTGAAGCCAAACCCAGCAGGCTCTGGTACATTGGTTTCTTTATTTCTGTG
>DASVBM010000312.1:0-2195 GCA_036375835.1 Chitinophagaceae bacterium
TTACGAATACGGGGGCGTCGTCGGCAGGCGCATGCACCACGTAGGATTTTCCGCCCTGGTAAAGCTCGTCGCTGCCAAACCGGTACCAGGTCAGGCCGTCTCCGGGCAGGTAAACCTCCGCGGTTTGCTGGTTACTCGCCACCGGGCAAACCAGGATATGATCACCAAAGCGGAACTCGTTCTGGAATTTTTCATTGTAAATATTATTGTCGAACGTGAAGCCGAGCGCCAGGGTACGGTTCAGCGGTATTCCGCTGGAATGCGCCTGGTAAAAACTGCTGTACAGGTAAGGAAGCAATCGGTAGCGCTGCTCCAGCAGCTTCCGGATCTTCATCGTATTGAACTCACCAAACAACCAGGGCTCACGGTAGTTATAACCGATATGCGTATGGTTCCTGAACAGTGGCGAGTATATAGCCAGGTTGAGCCAGCGCATGAACAATTCCGGCGAGGGGTTGCCCATAAACCCGCCGATATCGGTACCCACGAAAGGAACGCCGCTGATGGCCATACTGTTCAGCAGGCGGAAGCCCAGCAACATATGATCGTCGCTGGAAACATTATCGCCGGTCCACATAGCGGAATACCGCTGAACGCCGGCATACCCGGCACGGGTAAGCACGAAGGGCCGCTGCCCGTTCATGAGTGCTCTGGTTCCTTCATACGTGGCCCTGCTCATCAGCGAACCATAAGCATTCTTTACGGTGAAGAGGGTTTTCTTTTCCTTTCCTTCACCAAATTCAATCAGGTTCGGGAACTCACGGCCCCAGGCCGCAGGTTCGTTCATATCGTTCCAGAATCCTTTTACGCCGATATCGACCAGCGGTTGTTTGAAATTCTGTCCCCACCAGCTTCGCGCAGACGGCTTCGTGAAATCGGGAAAATGACAACGGCCGGGCCATACATGCCCGGTATATAGCCTGCCGTCAGGGTATCTGGCAAAATGATTACCCTTCACTCCGGATTCATAAGCAGGATAACCTTTTTCGATGCGTATTCCCGGGTCGACTATCGTCACCATGTCGAAACCCATCGATTTCAGTTGCTGCATCATCGCTTTCGGATCGGGGAAGCGCGACTTGTCCCAGGTAAAGATCTTGTAGTTATCCATGTACGGGATGTCACTCACGATCACGTCTGCCGGCATGCTTCTTTCACGGAAGCCACGGGCGATCTGCAGCATCTGCTCCTGCGAATCATAGCCCCATCGCGATTGCTGAAACCCGAGGCTCCAGACCGGTGGCATCGGCGTCCTGCCTGTGAGTGCCGTATAATCTTTCAGAATCTGTTCTACGGTAGAACCGCCGAACACATAATAGTTCATCTCGCCATCGTCGGCCCCGAAATGAAATATCTCTTCGTCGGCCCCGCCGCCAAAATTGAAATAACTCCGGTGGCTGTTATCGAAAAAGATACCGTATACCGTGCTGTCGTGTATGCCAATGAAAAAGGGGATGCTTGAATACAAAGGATCCTGGTTCAGCGCGTAGCCGGGCACGTCACTGTTCCAGTGCTGGTAATAATTACCGCGGCGGTTAAGCGGGCCTGTCTTCTCCCCCAACCCGATAAATTTTTCGTCCGGGTGCATTTTTTTATAACAACTCACCTGGTTACCAAACCAGCTGACTCCCAGGTAGGGGTCGTCCTGCACCAACAGCTTTCCGTTTCTCCGGGTTGACACACGAAACGGGTTTTCATTCACGATGATTTCCATAGAATCGGTGCGGTACAAATACCCATCGTCCAGTTTTTCCCGGCTCGTAATTTTTCCTTTTGGCTGTAACTCCTCCACCGCGAATGAAAAATCGTCGGCAAACTGCTGCCTGCCTATCCTGATCCTGACCGTTGTGGGGTTGTAAACCGTTAGTTCGGCAAAAGCGTTGCTCAGTTCGAATGCATATCCGCCGGGAATCGCCTTTACGGCTTTCACATTCCCAACCTGTTCACTCAGACGGGATTGCGGGAAGACAGTCAATGAAATGAGGAGCAGGGCCGGGCAAAGCAGTAGTTTTATCATCGTGTAATAATTACACGATGAAGTTAGGAAAACTACAAATAAGATGCTTCGCTAATAAAGCAGGTTGAGGGCCCGAAACCGTCTTCCCGGGTATGGTGATACAAGGGCGAGGCCATCATTCCTTGCTGCAGACCTGGGATAATTGCCTGATGAGCCACCGGGAAAAACCTGGAACACC
>DASVBM010000256.1:0-5218 GCA_036375835.1 Chitinophagaceae bacterium
ATACCTGGAACATACCTTGGTTTAACATCGTTAGTTTGCCGCCATATACGGCTGGTATACGGGCCATTGCCAGCGTCGCACCCCTGTTTCCGGAATCCACGGGCCGGCATAATGCGCTCCATTGGAACCGGCTGATAATGGCGCCAGTGTGCAGATAGTGGATTATCCTTTTGCATTCCGTTTCGTACAGGTTCAGCGGGCGGCATAGTTTTTATGGCAAAAGCAGTAATAAATATTTTTTTATGGAAAAACTGAATGATCTGAAGGCGTTGCTGATACACGAGGTAAAAGACGTGTATTCTGCAGAGGAGCAGATTCTCGAAGCACTGCCGAAAATGATCGAAAAGGCAACCAACCCCTCCTTAAAAAAAGCGCTCCAGGAGCACCTGAAAATAACACGCAGCCAGAAGCAGCGGCTGGACAAAGTACAGCAGTTGTTGAAGGTTGGACAGGATGAAAGGGGAGCCGGAAAAAAACCGGGTATTCTCGGTCTGTTTGGAAAATCTGAAAAATGTAAAGGAATGCACGGGATTATCCAGGAAGGCGAGAAGATTATGAATGAAGATATCGACAGGGAGGTGCTCGATGCAGCGATCATCGCATCCTGCCAGAAAGTGGAGCACTATGAGATCTGCGCCTATGGTACACTGAAGGCTTATGCCCAGGAACTCGGCTTGCCACAGGTGGTGAAGCTTCTCGATGAAACGCTGGAAGAAGAGTACGAAGCTGATATTTTGCTCACCGAACTCGCCGTGTTCGGCGGTTTGAACCAGAAAGCGGAAACCAACGGGCGATTATCCCGCTCTGGTGCGGAGAACCGAAACAGTTCGCGGGAGCGTTCTGTAACGGGTAGCCCGAGAAGTGCATCCGGTCCCGGGCACAGCACTTCAGCTAAAAAGAGCACCCGCGCGGCTTCTAAAAGTTCAGCCGCAAAAAGGAGCACCGGCTCAGGCAAGACAGCGGGTGCTAAGCGCTGATGTAAAAAACAAATAAAAAAAGCTGCCGTGGTTTCGGCAGCTTTTTTATTTATTTCAGATTTTCATCATCCTTCAAAACTACTGTAGAAATAAGGTGTTTTGGCTTCGAATTCCGCCGCACAGGTATCAACCATTTTGTAGACCCGGGTAATTCCGGCTGCCTTGCGTTTTTCATAGACCTGCTCTTCGTTGCAGTCGCCATGAAGAATGCGACAGATCTGTTCGTCGCTGAAGCCATTTCTCTTCGCGGTTTTCAATAATTCATCGGGCAGGTTTTGGATGGTATACTGAGCGAGCTCTTTTTCGATATTGCAGATCAGCTGGATCTGGTAAATGAACCAACGGTCAATACCGGTAGCCTGCACAATAGTTTTCACGGTAACGCCTGCCATCAATGCATCCTTGATGCGAAAGATACGGTCCCACTTCGGAGTTTTAATATATTCTACCAGTTCATCGCTCTTCATGAGGCTCTTACCATAATATCCGAGACCAACGGCTTCGTTTTCGAGGCTCTGGCAGGCCTTCTGGATCGCCTCGGTAAAGCTTCTGCCGATCGCCATCACTTCGCCAACACTTTTCATCTGCAGTCCCAGTGTATCATTCGCGCCCTTGAATTTATCGAAGTTCCATCGAGGCACTTTTACGATTACGTAATCGAGCGCAGGTTCGAAATAAGCGGAGGTTGTCTGGGTGATCTGGTTCTTCAGTTCATCGAGTGAATAGCCGATCGCCAGTTTGGCGGCGATCTTCGCGATAGGATAACCGGTAGCTTTTGAAGCGAGTGCCGAAGACCGGCTTACCCTGGGGTTGATCTCCACAGCTATCAGCTCTTCAGTCTGCGGGTTCTGTGCAAACTGCACATTACATCCGCCTGCGAAATTACCCAGGCTGCGCATCATATGAATTGCCTGGTTGCGCATGTCCTGGAAAGAGGTATCGCTGAGTGTCATTGCCGGGGCAACGGTGATCGAATCACCTGTGTGTATACCCATCGGGTCGAGATTCTCCACGGTACAAATGATCACCACGTTATCATTTTGGTCGCGTAGCAGTTCAAGCTCGTATTCTTTCCAGCCCAGCACGGCTTTCTCTACGAGCACTTCATGGATCGGTGAAGCGGTGAGTCCGCGCTGCAGGGCCTCATCGAGTTCTTCTTTGTTGTGCACGAATCCTCCGCCGGTTCCGCCGAGGGTAAAAGATGGCCGGATCACCAGCGGGTAGCCGATCTCCTGTGCAAATTCCTTTCCCTCGAGAAAGCTGTTCGCCACTTTACTGGGCGCCACCTTCACACCGATCTTCAGCATTAGCTGGCGGAATTTCTCGCGATCTTCGGCAGTATCGATTGCAGCGACGTCAACACCAATAAGCCTGCAACCGTATTTCTGCCAGATGCCGAGTTCATCTACCTCCTTGCAAAGGTTCAATGCCGTTTGTCCGCCCATTGTGGGCAGCACCGCGTCGATCTGATTCTCCTGCAGTATCTGTTCAATACTTTCCACAGTGAGGGGCAACAGGTACACCTTGTCGGCCATCATCGGGTCGGTCATGATCGTTGCAGGGTTGGAATTAATGAGTATCACCTTAATCCCCTCTTCGCGCAGGCTTCGCGCCGCCTGCGAACCTGAATAGTCAAACTCACAGGCCTGGCCGATAACGATCGGGCCGGATCCTATGATCAGTACTGATTGTATGGATTGATCTTTTGGCATGTCTGATTTTGTAGATGATTTCGCGTTCTTTCAGGGAACGGTCGCTACTGCGAAAAAAACAAATTGTGCAAATGTAAGATTGGCGGTCAAATCGCCACCGTTTATTTTTAGTAAATGTTTTTAATATATCCGGGCGAGCTTTGTATCAGCTTTACAGTCGAAGGAATATGCGAAATCTACTTGTAATCATCTTCTTTTTACCTGCTTTCCTGCAAACCACCGCGCAGCGGGCCTCACCGTATTTCCGCAACCCGCTGGGTATTCCCATGCAATTGGTGGCTAACTTCGGCGAGGTGCGGCCGGATCACTTTCATATGGGATTCGATCTGCGTACGAATCAGCGTGAAAACCTGCCCGTCTATGCCGCGGCAGAAGGTTATGTGAGCCGTGTGATTGTTGAACCGGGCGGTTATGGAAGGTGCATCTTCATCACCCACCCGAAGGGGTACACCACACTGTATGCACACCTGAATGCATTTTATCCTGAGTTGCAGCGTTACCTGGAGGAAAAACAGTATGCCGAGGAACGCTGGGAGCAGGATATCGTGTTTCCGAAAGGAAAGTTCCCGGTTTCAAAAGGTCAATACATCGCGAAGAGTGGGAATACCGGCGCTTCACAGGGGCCGCACCTGCATTTCGAAATCCGCGATACCCGGACAGGCAACAACCTGAATCCAAGGATGTTCGATTTCCCGATCGTCGACAATATCCGGCCATTTATTTACCGCTTTTACATGTACGACCGGAATTACAGCACCTACCAGGCGGAGCCTTCGGAGATCCGGATCAGGGGCGGCAATGGAAATTACAGTTCCAGAGAAAGTGTGGTAAAAACCGGTTCCGGGAAGATCAGCTTCGGAATCAGCACCGAAGATAAGGGCAACTCAACCGGCTTCCGCTTTGGTGTATACGCCGCTGCCGTATGGATGGACAGCGTGCCGGTGATCAGTTTCACACTCGACCAGATGAATTACGAGGACAGCAGGTATGCGAACGCGTCGATAGATTACCGAAAAAAAATGCGGGATGGTGTACTGATACAACACCTGTCTAAATTGCCGGGAAATCAGTTGAGTATTTTTGATGGCGCCGGCGATGGTGTGATCACCCTGAAGGATACGCTGCCGCACCGGTTTACCATTGCCGTGCGGGATATTTCAGGGAATGAATCGGTCCTGAATTTCGTACTGCAATGGAGACCAGAACTATATGAACCATTGATGTTTACACAGGATCGGGAGCAACTGCTGCCCAACCGCGCATCGGTGTTTTCAAGAGATAATATCATCGTCCGTTTCCCGGCAACTGCTTTTTATGATACGGTTCCTTTCCTGCATGGCGAAGCTTCCACTGGCCACAACAGTTTCCCGTTACACCAGTTACATTATGCCGATGTGCCCGTGCATGATCCCTACACGGTTTCGGTAAAGCCGGAAGGTGAATTCGATGGCAATAAGATGATCTGGCGGCTGGTGTCGGGCAGGTCTACCTATACTTCGCCGGCAGAACTGAAGAACGGATGGTTCTCAGGTTCGTTTGACAGGTTTGGCATTCTGCATCTGGAGAAGGATGAAGTTGCGCCGGTGGTCAGTACCATCGGTTGGAAAACAGGCAGTGTATTCGGAAGGTCAGGTGCTATAACGGTTTCGGTAAAAGACGACCGCGGCAACGTTCCAGATTTCAGGGCTGAACTTGATGGGAACTGGCTGATGTTTTCGCGGAAAGGTAACGTTTTCAGTTACCGTTTCGACGAGCGATGCAGTAATGGAGATCATGAATTAAAGATAACTACCCGGGATGTTGCGGGTAATGAAACGGTGCGCACATTCCAGTTCCGGTTGCTGGAAAAGCTGCCGGCAAAAAAGAAAAAAACCAGGTCTTCAGGAAAAAGAAAAAGGTGATGGCAACACATTTGAAAGCGGGCGATAAAGCGCCCGGATTTACAGGAAAGGACCAGGATGGGAAGAAGGTTTCGTTATCCGATTTTCGCGGCAGGAAGCTGGTGTTATATTTCTATCCGGAAGACGACACGCCTGCATGCACGGTGCAGGCCTGCAACCTGCGCGATAATTTTGCAATGCTGAAGAGCGAAGGTTTTGAAGTGATCGGCGTGAGCCCGGACGATATCCAGCGGCACAAGAAATTCGAGCAGAAATTTTTACTCCCTTACCGGTTGATTGCTGACCCGGAACACGAGATCATCAATAAATACGGCGTGTGGGGACCGAAAGTGCTTTATGGCAGGCATTATGATGGTCTTCATCGTACCACATTTCTCATTGACGAAAACGGCGTCATTCGAAAAATATTCCTAAGGCCCACGAATAAACAACACGCTGAACAGATTGTCAAGGCATATCGAACTGAGGTCCAGAATTGAGTAAGCGGCATGTGATTGGAGGGTGATCACCCTCATTTTTGCCGGTACAGCGGGATGCTTCGCAGATCATTCTCACATATTGCACACGGTACTGTTGTGTCATTGGCACATCACTGTCAACCAAAAGGCGGAACGCTGTGCAAGTGCAG
>DASVBM010000275.1:0-6462 GCA_036375835.1 Chitinophagaceae bacterium
TAATGAACCCCGACACCAGGGAACTCACCAGCCACGAACAAAAAATTGTACTGGAGGGCCACAAACTTATCAGCGATAAGGTGAAAGCCGAAATGCACCAGGCAGTGGTGGAAGTGGGTACAGATATCTGTGAGAACATAGACGAGGCTTACAAGGATGTATACACGTTGCGCGAAACGATTTCGAAAATCGCCGGTGACCTGGGGTATAGCGTAGGCGCTTCGGGCACACACCCCTTCAGCCACTGGCAAAGCCAGCTGATCACGGATCATGCGCGCTACAATGAGATCGTCAATGAACTGCAGGAAGCTGCCCGCAGTAACCTGATCTTCGGGCTGCACGTGCATGTGGGTATGACCGACAGGCGAATGGCGATACATATCGCGAATTCTGCACGCTATTTCCTCCCGCATATCTACGCGCTCACCTGCAATTCCCCGTTCTGGGAAGGAAGAGAAACCGGCTATAAATCCTTTCGCACAAAAGTGTTCGACAAGTTTCCGCGAACCGGGATCCCCGACTGTTTCGACAGCGTGGAAGACTATGACAGCTATGTCAACCTGTTGATCAAAACCAACTGTATAGACAATGCAAAAAAAATCTGGTGGGACTTAAGGGTGCATCCCTTCTTCAATACGGTTGAATTCCGGATCTGTGATGTGCCGATGACAATCAGTGAAACCATAGCCGTTACAGCTTTGTTCCAGGCCGTCTGCGCGAAAATATACAAGCTACGCAGCCAGAACCTCACATTCATGAGCTATCACCGGGCGCTGATCAACGAGAATAAATGGCGGGCCAGCAGGTATGGAATAGATGGCGCGCTGATCGATTTCGGTAAAGAACAGGAAGTGAACACCAGGGTACTGATCTATGAGTTGCTGGATTTTGTTGACGACGTAGTGGATCACCTCGGTAGCCGGCATGCGCTGGCTTTTATCACAAAAATCCTTGAAAAAGGAACCGGGGCAGACCGCCAGCTCGCGGTATACCGGCAGACAAACGACCTGAAAAAAGTGGTAGATTATATCCAGGCCGAGTTTCTGGTACAATGATGACCAAAAGAGATTCGCGGAATAGTTTTTGACCCTTTAACAGCTGAACACTATCACTCACCGGCATTTATTGTTTCATCAAAGCAAAAAACCCCAGGTGTGGATTGTGATATCTATAGAAGAGACCCCCCAACCAATCGAACATGAGGAAAATCTTCTACAGGTCCGCTCCAGCCCGAAAGGCTTGTCACAGTACAGGGAACTAGTATGGAAATATTAACAGCCTCGAAACATACAAAGGGAGGACCGGATATTCTGGACATTGTACCGGCGATCATTTCGGTGGTAAACACCGATTTGCTCTATACCTATGTAAACAAACCTTTCCTGAAATTCCATTCCTTACAATCAGAAAATGTTGTTGGCAAGTCAGTTCCCGGGATTCTGGGAACCGAACTGTTTTCTACTATAGAACCTTATATCAGGAAAGCACTGGATGGCGAGTCCAGTTGTTTCCAGTTGTCGATTGAAACCGACGGAAATACCCGGTACTTCGAAACAAACCTGTCGCCCGACCTGGCGGCCGATGGCAAGGTGCGCGGATATACCTCCTGCGTGGTGGAACTATCAAAGCAAACGCAGGAAATCATCCGTGAAAAAGAAGCCAGGCGGATAAGCGAAGAACGATACCACCGGATGGTAGAGGAAGTAAAGGATTATGCCATCATACTGCTCGATAAAGAAGGCAACATCGTTGACTGGAACAAAGGCGCTGAAAATATCAAGGGATACAGATCCGAAGAGATCATCGGGCAGAACTTCCGGATATTCTATCTGCCGGAGGACCGCCAGCGGAAACTACCGGAACAACTGATACACGAGGCTGAAACAAAAGGTAAGGCCGAGTACGAAGGATGGCGGGTTAAGAAAGACGGAACGCTTTTCTGGGGCTCGATCGTGATCACCGCGCTGCATGGCGAGGATGGCAAAGTGATCGGATATTCCAAGGTCACCCGCGACCTTACTGAACGCAAAGCAAGTGAAGAGAAGCAGCTTAAGTTCACACAGGAGTTACAGATAAAGAATGAAGAGCTGAGGCGAAGTGAAGAGCGCTATCATAAAATGATCTCAGAGGTCGAAGACTACGCCATTATCCTGCTGGACGAAAACGGTTATATCCAGAACTGGAACCGTGGCGCCGAAAACATCAAAGGATATAAAGCGGAAGAGATTGTTGGAAAACATTTCACCCTGTTTTATTCGCCGGAAGACCGGGAACAGAAGCTCGCCGACAGGTTGCTGACAGAAGCCCGGCAGAAAGGCAAGGCAACCCACGAAGGCTGGCGTTTGAAAAAAGACGGGTCAAAGTTCTGGGGATCAGTGGTGATCACCGCATTGCACGACGAAGACCGGAACATCATCGGGTTTTCCAAGGTAACGCGCGATCTCACCGAACGGAAAATTGCCGAAGATTTACTGAAGCAGAATGCCGATCAGTTGCAGAGCCAGAACAAGGAGCTTGAACAGTTCGCTTATGTAGCCTCCCATGACCTGCAGGAGCCCCTCAGGAAAATCCGCACTTTCAATTCACTGATCCTTGAGCACGAATCCGGGAACCTTTCACCTAAGGGCAAGGACTATTTCCAGCGTTCAATATCCGCCGCAGACCGGATGCATAAACTGATCGACGACCTGCTCACCTATTCAAGGGCCACCCGGGATGTAAACCAGATGGAAACCGTTGACCTCAACCAGGTTGTCAACCGGCTGAAAGCCTCTTACCGTGAAACCAACCAGCGGGTAGTGATTGAATCTGATAATTTGCCTGAGTTGCAGGGTATGCGTTTCCAGTTTGAACAGATGTTTGAAAACCTGATCAGCAACGGAGTAAAATATCAACCTGAAGGAAACGTTCCGAAAATCAGTATACGTTACCGAAGGGTTGCGGGAAGCGAGATCAGGACGAAGGACTATGGTGCTTCGTTTCATTTTCATCATATCGCTGTGAGCGACAATGGCATCGGCTTCGACCAACAATATGCCGAAAAGATATTCGAAATGTTTCACCGCCTGCACGGCCGAAGCGAATTCTCCGGCTCGGGTATTGGTCTTGCTATCGTGAAAAAGATCGTACAGAACTATGGCGGGTTTGTGACGGCAGAGTCTAGCCCCGGCCAGGGCGCTACTTTTAACCTGTACTTCCCTGTCGAACATGGGATTACGCGGGCAGCCTGAGTTTTTCACCCCCTCCCTTCCCCTTTCCACCTATCCCCCGTCTGGATCTGCCCCTGGCTGCGGCCAGCGCACAATAATTCCACCTCCCGGCAGTTAATAATCAGGCAACGAAAGCGACCTTTATGGTATCTCTCTTACTGACATCGACCTAAATTGGGGCCCTTGACCGAATTCGAACTGATAAAAGGCTGTATCAGGCAGGACCGAAGCTGCCAGCGTTTGCTCTTCGAGCAATACGCCGGTAAGATGATGACCGTTTGCCTGCGCTATGCCCATGACACAATGGAGGCTGAAGACATGTTGCAGGAGGCCTTCATCCGCGTCTTCAATTACATTGAACAGTTCAAGTTCGAAGGCTCATTCGAAGGCTGGGTCCGGAGAGTGGTAGTCAATACCGCGCTGAAACAACTTCAGAAAAAACGACTCAACTTTTCAGAGATCTCCGACAACAACCAGCACGCCCCAAGGCTGGAATCGTACGCTTACTCCAATTTGGGCGAAGAAGAGCTGATGAAACTGATCCACCAGTTACCGGATGGATATAAAACGATTTTCAACCTGAATGTGATTGAGGGATACAGCCACGAAGAAATTGCCAGGATGCTGGATATTCAACCCAGTACCAGCCGCAGCCAGCTGGTGAAAGCGAGGAAAATGCTGCAACAACAAATTTTAAACCTGCAGAAAATTGCTGTATAGTATGACAGACCACATGTTCGACAAATTCGTCAGGGACAAACTCAGGGATCATCCGAGCCCTGTACCTGCCGGGCTATGGGAACGCATTGAGGAAAAGAAAGACCGTGAGGTCCGTCCTTTCTTTTTCAGGATACCAGCCAGGCTCTGGATAGCGGTTCTGTTCATTGCGGCCGGGGTATTCACCGGGTATCTCTTATTTACGGGTAGCCAGGATACCCGGTCCACCGGTCAGCAACCCAATACTGCAGGCCCCCGCAACAATGCTGTAACTTTTCCAACCGATAATGGTTCTGGTCAAACCCGGCAGCCTGCCACCGGCAACGGCCAGGGTGAAGGCAATCCAACCACTCAGAATAACCAGCAAAACAACAGCATTCAGGATATTGCTCCTACTGCGTCTGGTACCACCCAGGCCGGCACGAAGAATACCGATGGATACCACGTTGCTCAGAATCATCGTGTAGTACGGTTTTCAAACCAGCAAGGACGCTACGGCTACAGAACAGGAATCGGCTACAGTACTGGGAGGCAGGGTAAAAATGATCAAACTGATAATGATCTCACGCTGCTGTACGGGTATTCTTTCACCCCGGGCCAAACGGCATCCGGCCGGAAACACGGATACACACAAGGGACTATGCAGCTGAATACTGATGGTTTGCAACTGCCAGGTATTGATTGTCCTCCAAATGGAAGGATGCGAAGGAATGACTGGTATCTTGAAATTTACGGGTCACCCGACCTGGTGCAAAAAACCACTACGGCTGAAACAAATCCCGGATACGCAGCCAAAAAAGACAGTACCGAAACGCAACAGCTGAGTTATACCGCCGGCTTCCGGATCAGCAAGTCGATCGGTGAAAACCTGTTGTTCAAAACCGGGTTGCAATATTCCCAAATCAACGAAAAATTTGAGCTGCGTACAGAAAATGAAAGAAGGATCATTACGGTAGTCACCATCCGGTCGGTGATCTCAGCCGGAGGAACAGACAGCACCGTACGAGATACCACTTCGCTCACACAGATTGGTTACCGGCTGCAGAGAACTTATAATCGCTATCGCAGTATTGATATCCCATTGCTGATCTCATATGAGTTTGGTAACGAGAACCTGAAATTCGCCGTGAACGCCGGCGCCATCGTCAACCTGTATTCCTGGTACAGTGGCAACACGCTGAACGATTCGCTAGCTGTGGTTTCGGTGGGTCCCAAGGGATCTGTGTACAGGCAGAATATCGGTATCGGTTTGTATGCCGGGTTCAGTGTGATCAAACCCTTGTCCGGCAGAACGGAACTTTTCCTTGAGCCATATTTCAGGTACAACCTCTCTAATATGAGTGTGACACCCGGTTTGACCCAGCGATTTAATGCCGCAGGATTGAGTATCGGAATCCGTTATCGCCTCAGCAGGCAGCGGCCCGGAACAAACTAGTATCTATCAAAAAAAAACAAATCATGCGGAAATTTTTCTTACTGGCATTAATCAGCATGGCGCTCGCCTGTGCAAAAGAGAATTCAAATGAGTTTGTTCCCTATCCCAACCACGAACTGAACGACACCAACTGGCATAACCCGGTACCACAGGCGGCAAGGGTCAGGCAACTCGATTCCATCTTTGCGCTGCCGGTGCTGAAGGACTCTGTTGACGTAACTGCGGGAGGCTCCATCAAGTTTAATGACAGCCTTATCATCACTTTTCCACCATCTTTCTGCAACGGCAGCGGTGGCGCAACACTTCCTTCACACGCTAAAGTGCAGGTGGAAGTAATTACCCTGAAAACTAAAGGTGATATAGTAAGAGCAGACAAACCAACGATGAGTTATGATCAATTACTGGTAACCGGTGGGGCAGTTAACATCCGTGTAACCTATAACGGCCAGCCTGTGGGGATGGCACCGAATGCAAAGATCGCCGTAAAGATGAGCACCAGGATGAGTAATACAAATCCATCAAATGATATGAGGATCTTTTATGGTAAGGAGGATGCATTCCCGGCAACATCGGTGCAACCTTTCACCTGGATCCCTGCACAGGACACAACAGCCAATTCGGTTACTGTTTACCAGGATACGATGGGTTTAAAAGGATACAGCTTTTTTGCCAGCAGGTTTGGCTGGGTGAACTGTGATTATTTCTCTGATACAAGCCAGCCGCGCACCAAAGCCATCGTTACGCTGCCGCCAAATTATACCAATGTAAACACGAATGTGTACGCGGTGTTTAACAGCCCGGATATCGTTGCGCAACTTTATCCCGAGCCTTCAACGAAGACCTTTGTTATACCAAATATCTACGTAGGAAAGGTGGTGACATTCGTTACACTCACCTACCTTGACGATAAACTTTACCTCGGTACAAAACAGGTTACGATCACCCCGAACATGACAATTCCTATGGTTCCGGAACAGAAAACGAAACAACAGATTACTGCGTTCCTTGAAACGCTTTAGTTTAGGTAGATGGATAAATACGAAGCCGCTTTCCAGCGGCTTTTTTTATAGCAGGGAAACACCGGATTTCCTGCCCAGTTCA
>DASVBM010000173.1:0-9816 GCA_036375835.1 Chitinophagaceae bacterium
CCTCTTTCCTTGAACATGATTGCACGGCCTTTGAACTGTACATAGGCTTTCACCTTGTTACCTTCTTTCAGGAATTTTTCCGCATGTTTCGCTTTGAAGTCGAAATCGTGGTCATCAGTACCCGGCGTAAACCGCACCTCCTTCACTTCGCTCTGCTTCGCGTTTGCCTTCATCTCCTTTTCCTTCCGCTTCTTCTCGTAAAGGAATTTTTTGTAGTCGATGACCTTGCAAACGGGTGGGTCGGCATTCGGCGAAATCTCCACGAGGTCCAATTCCTGCTGTTGCGCAATCTTCCTGGCTTCTTCAATCGGGTAAACACCCACTGTAACATTGTCTCCTACCAGGCGGACCTGCGGAACCCTGATTCTTTCGTTGATACGATGTTCAGGTTCCTGTTGCCTTTGAAACCTCGGGTTGAACCTTCCCCCTCCTCTAAACGGTACTGCCATTAATTGTTTTTTGGTTAAAAATTGTTTTATGTTGTTTTAAAATAGAATCAGCTTTTGTGCTTCGCAGCATCACCCGCAGCCGCCAATGGTTTTATTAAAGTACCCTTCAGGACGGTCGTCGCAATTGCTTCATCCATCCCGTTCTGGCAGCACATCCCCGGCTAAAATAGGCTATTCTCCCGATTTCCGTTCCCGGATTTCTTCCGTTATCATATTCAGGAAGCTATCCAGCGGCTGTGTGCCGATGTCGCCTTTTCCACGTTGCCTCAGCGCCAGCAGGTTCTCATTCATTTCTTTTTCGCCTATCACGGCCATATAGGGCACTTTCGAAAGCTCGGCCTCCCGGATCTTCTTTCCTATTTTTTCATTCCGTTCATCTACCTCCGCACGTACCCCCGCCTTCCGCAGCTTCTGCTGAATCTCCCGGCAGTAACCGGTAAACTTCTCGCTGATCGGGAGGATCTTCACCTGCACCGGCGCCAGCCATACCGGGAAACGGCCTGCATAGTGTTCCAGCAGGAAGCCGATAAACCTTTCGTGTGTGCCCAGCGGCGCACGGTGAATGATCAACGGAGTCTCTGCATTGTTATCCGGGGTGGTATAACTCAGTTTAAAGCTGCGGCCCTGTGCAAAATCAACCTGGTTTGTGGCCAGCGTAAACTCCCGTCCGATCACGCTCCAGATCTGTACGTCGATCTTGGGTCCATAGAACGCGCCTTCATCCGGCACCTCCACGAACGGAATCCCCGCCTCTGTCATTACTTCGCGGACCATTTGTTCCGTCTGCAGCCAGAGTTCAGGCTCGTTCACGTATTTAATGCCCAGCTTTTCCTTTGAATGCAGTGAAAGCCGCATCACGTATTTATCGATGCCGAATATTTTGAAATATTTCAGGTACATGTCGTTCACCGCTTTGAACTCCTCGGCAAACTGCTCGCGGGTGCAGTAGATATGGGCGTCGTTCATGTGCAGGCACCGTACACGCATGAGGCCGAATAGCTCACCACTCTGCTCGTACCGGTAAACGGTTCCGTACTCGGCAACACGGTAAGGCAGGTCGCGGTAGCTTTTTGGTTCGGCCGCGAATATTTTATGGTGGTGCGGGCAGTTCATCGCACGCAGATAATACTTCTCCCCTTCCATCTCCATGGGCGGGTACATACTGTCGGCGTAATAAGGACGGTGTCCGCTGGTGAGGTACATGCTTTCCTTGGCAATATGCGGTGTTACCACGCGCTTATACCCTGCTTCGGATTCCGTTTCCTTCGCCAGCTTCTCCAGTTCTTCAATGATGATCGTACCATTGGGCAGCCACATGATCAGCCCCTGGCCAACGTCATCGTCCATGGTGTAAATGCTGAGCTCTTTCCCAAGCTTCCGGTGATCGCGTTTTTTCGCTTCCTCAAGCATCTGGAGGTATTCGTCCAGTTCTTTCTGGTTAGGGAAAGTAACCCCATAGATCCGGGTAAGTTGCTTATTCTTTTCATCGCCTTTCCAGTATGCCCCGGCGATGCTGGTGAGTTTTATGGCTTTGATCACGCCGGTCGCCGGAATATGCGGCCCGCGGCAGAGATCGGTAAACTGGCCTTGTGAATAGAAGGTGATCTCCCCATCGTTCAGGTTCCCCAAAAGGTCAAGCTTGTATTCATCCCCCTTGTCGCTGAAGTATTTTACCGCTTCCGGCTTCGATATTTCGATGCGCTTGTACTGGTTATTCTGCTTTGCCAGTTCCTGCATTTTCTTTTCCAGCGCTTTCAGGTCTTCCTCACCGATCTGCTTTCCGCCGAGATCCATATCATAGTAAAACCCGCGGTCTATTGCCGGCCCCACCCAGAACTTTACTCCGGGAAACATGCTCTCCACCGCTTCCGCCATCAGGTGCGCGGACGAATGCCAGAAAGTTGATTTCCCATCGGTATCATCCCAGGTCAGCAGCCTGAGCGATGCATCCTGCGTGATCGGCCTGGTTGCATCCCATACTTCGCCATTCACATTCGCTGCCAGCACCTTCCTGGCCAACCCTTCGCTGATTGATTTCGCAACATCCAACGCAGTAACACCGGGTTCATACTGCCTCACCGCGCCATCCGGAAACTTAATATTGATCATACCTGCTTGTTCTCATTAGTTTGGCCGACAAAAGTAACGAAGAGCCGCGGATTAGGGATAAGGATTCGGGAATTAGGCACCGCGGCCCGGAACACCCATCTGCTGAACGCCCTCCCGCATACGCTTCCTTCCTCCAAACCTTAACGCTTTATTATCAGCTTCTACTTTAATGCGTGGGTAGATTTGCCTGATGAAGTTGACGTCTACCTGTTTTTTATTCTTACTGCTCGTATCGACTGGGCTCTTCGCACAGCCCCGGGCAGGGAAGAAAACAGCTACACTTCCTTCAAAAACCGGCCAGACCCGCATTGTAAAAACCCAAACCGCAGACCCGCACAGTATCGCCGTTGTGTCGCCGATCACCGGAGTATGGCGCGGGTTCTTCACCTCCGGAATGGGATTCTTCCAGGAAAAATACCGTTATGAAGTACAGATCGGGCAGCTCAACAACAACGGCATCAAAGGAGTAACCTACTCATACAAAACAACGGTCTTCTACGGCAAGGCCAATCTCGCCGGCATGTATACCCCATCTACAAAAAACCTGGTGCTGAAAGAAAACAGGTTGATAGAGGTGAAGATGTCTGGTGGTGAAGCCTGCCTCATGACCTGCTACCTCGAATACACGCGCGTTGGAAATACCGAAGTGCTGGAGGGCACCTTTACCTCGGTGAACGTACAGACGAAAACAGATTGCGGAAGCGGAAGGGTTTACCTTGAAAAAGTTCCCGAAAGCGATTTTTATAAGGAAGATTTTATCCGGGAATACGAAAACCGCCGCAACCGGCCGAACGTTGTGACTACTCCTCCCCGGAAACCCGCGCCGCCTCCTTCAACCCCGCAAAAAAAAGAGGAGCAGCGCAAGCCCGTGAAGAAAGACAAGGTGGTTGAAAACGACCCGCCAAAGGTGAATATTCCTGAACCTCCTGAAAAGATCGATGAGGTTATTGTGAAGCCGATAGAGAATCCCGCCAAACTCTCAAGAGAACTGAAGGAAAGAGAGAACCGCGTGGCAAAAGTTATCGAAGCCGAGGGAGATGAGATCACGATTGAACTGTACGACAATGGCCAGATCGATAACGATACGGTTACCATTTTTCACAACAGCCAGCCGGTTGCGGTGAAGAAAAGGCTCTGCCACCAGCCGATTACTTTAAAGATAAAAGTGGATCCCAGGCATCCGAGAAATGAATTTGTAATGGTGGCGGAAAATCTCGGTTCCATACCCCCCAATACCGCCCTGATGGTTGTTACCGTCGGACGCCAGCGGCACGAAGTATTCATCACTTCCACTGAGCAGAAAAATGCGGTGGTTGTGGTCAATTGCAAAATACCTTCTAACGAACTGAAGTAATTTACGACAGCCTATAATTCTTCTTCGTCGTCGTCTTCTTCATCATAAAAGTCGGGTTCATCGAGGTCCAGGTCCGCTTCGTCAATGTCCTCCACTTCTTCGGGCTCCTCCACTTCTGTTTCATCGAAGTCCTCATCCTCGTCTGCATCTTCTTCCAGGTCCTCATCCAGTTCTTTGTCGTCTACCTCGCCTGATTCGATATCGTCATCGAGGTCTTCCTTCAGCAATTCGTCTTCTTTAGGTTTGTTTTTCGGTCCCGGCATAAACAATAAATTAAATGCTCAATAATGGAATTGGGGCTCAAGTATCAAGCCATAAACATTTACAAGGCCTTACCAATGCTTTGACTATTTTTTTGCATACCGGCAGCTAGATTTGTATCCGGATTAACCCCCATCCCCTTTTAATTCCCACACCAGATTAACACGCTTCATCATATTCCCGGCATTGCCGGTTCCAACTATTTTTGCAAAGCCATAGGGAGATTCCCTAACTACCCTTGTTTTTACAAGGGTTTTTTTATTGGCCTGGCCACAACCGGCATCGGGCAACACTGCTTTCAGGTTGCCTGATAAAGCAGGATAATCATCAACGACTTCCCTTTGTTTTGTCATTTTACGCCTGGCAATTCCCGGCGCTGACCAGCCCGGGCTACATACCGGTACAAACCCAGCCCGAGCAACGGGAACCCAATGCAGATAAACAACCAGTAAGCCTTTTCATGGGTTTTGAGTTTCTGCTGTTTAATGAAGTAAATCAGGCAAAATGAGGCATTTACAAGATAAAGTGCCAGCACGAAGAGAATTAAGTACTCCATTCTGTTTTTTAGTTTGATGGATATATAGGGTTTACCTTGTTAAGATACGAAAAACCGCATTTCCCAAAAAACCACTGAGGAAAATAACCGGCTTCTGAATCTGTCCGCACTCCGCTGATTTGTTCTGCGGACGAGGCAGCCCGGATCCGCCACTCATCTCTGATCGGGCAAACCTGCCGTTAAAAAAAACAGGCTGCCAGAAATGGCAACCTGTTGTTTCAGAGACATGAGAAAAATGACTATCAGTCAACATCCCAGAACAGCCTGGTGTTGAACACCGTGGTTGGCGCCTGGGCGGGTACGTTGGGATTGGATCCGGATTCGGTCTGCGGGTAGAACAGCCGCACTGGCAGTGGCTGCCCTGAAGGAGCAGAAGCTGAAGCCGGGATATTCGGGAAATTGGTACGGCGGAACTCACTCCAGGCCTCCAGCCCGTTGAAGTTCACCAGCGCGATCCACTTCTGCATCCAGATCGCCTTCAGTTTATCCGGTGAGGCAGTCCAGTCGGCAAGGTCCTTTCCACTGGTCAGCAATGTAGTGGCTGCCGATGCTGCGGTACCGGTAAGACGGAATGATTCGCGTACACCCTGCTCGTAATACGACTGCGCGGTTCCCGTAAGGGTTACCCCTGCGCCGTAACGTTCCTTGGCCTCGGCAAGCAACAGGAAGCTTTCAGCTGCAGTCATCAGGATCATCGGCCTGTTGTACTGGTTCTTGATGATCACTGCCGGACCTACATATGAAGTAGAAGGGGCAGAATAACCAGAAGATATTCCATAGGGCACGCCCACATAATTACTGATGATCTCGGGCTGTGTGCTCACACCAGGGTTAGAGCCGTTCTCACCGCCTTTGGCATAAGCCAGGCGCTTCAGACGGAAGGTATCGTCTACAGCTTTCATTACATCGAACAGGTACTTGGTTGGACGCGGAAGCCTTGCCAGTGCCTGTGCGCCACCGGCGGAATTATAACCCCAGCGCTCATAGAAAGGATTCATTTTTCCGGCCGAGGCAACATAACCCGGGTTTACACCAGCATCCTGCCCGGTACCCAGGAAGCCTTCGGTCATCGCGGCAGCCTTGTTGATTTCGGTCATGATGTAGGCATCACGGCCAGCGATACGACTCTGGCGAATCAATATGCGCAGCTTGAGGCTGTTTGCAAAGCGCACCCAGTTGGTGACGTTCCCTTTCCATACGATATCTGCCGAATTTCCCGCTGCGTTGAAGGCATTCGCCTTCACATCGGTAATACCCTGGTCAAGCAACTTGATCAGTTCTTCGTATATCGTTTTCTGGTCGTCCAGTTTGGGAGCCAGCTGGCTGGTACCTTTTAACGCCTCGCTGTAAGCCGCGTCGCCATAACAGTCTACCACCTGCTGCATCACGTAAGCCTTCATGATCTCTGCCGGGCCTTTCATAAAGGGCTGGCCTTTCTCTTCGGCATTATTGATCACATACTGGTAGTCGTTCATTATGTCGTACCAGGTATCCCAGTAATTGAAATTGGTATTGTTGAACTGGTAAGAGAAGATGGTGGTACTGATGATATAGGTGTTCGAATAAGTCCACTGTCCGCTCCAGTAAGATCCCAGTTCGTGCGGATCGAGGCTACCTGCGACAGTTCGGTTAGCTGCCGCGGTGAATACATAATCCGGCGTTGAAGTAGGAAGCTGGTTGGGGTTGGTATTGATATCCAGCAGGCTCTTTTTACAGCCCGACACCATCAATCCCGCAAGCCCCATGATCAGAATATTTTTGAGTTTCATAATCTTCGTTTTTTAGATTATTTGAATGAAAGATTAATGCTGACACCGTACTGGCGAACCGGCGGGGTTTGTGCAGTGTTGTTTACACCCACGCCATTACCGGTAGTGAAGCTGAATTCGGGATCAGTAAAATCATTCCGCTCGTCAACGATGGTGAAGAGGTTCCGTCCATAGATTGAAATAGCAGCGCCGGAGAGAATCTTCGCCTTGCTCACGATCCTGTCCGGGAAAGTATAGGTCAGGTTGGCGTCACGCATTTTGATGAACCAGCCAGGCACCACGAAGTTCTCGGTGATCAGCCTGTAGTAATCCACCCAAAGCGCGTATTCCGGCTCCCGTACCATCACGCTGGTATTCTCCACGTACTTACCGGTACCATCCATGTAAGCAGAATTCGGGAAAATATGCGGGTCGCGGTTTTCGGTCCATTTACCCGATCCGGTGAAGGTCATCTGCCTTCCCAGGTCTGAGTAGATCATGTTGCCGCCACGATATTCGAAGTTGGCGGTAAACGAAAGATTCTTATACGCCATACTGGTACCCCATCCGATCATGTGCTTGGGCAGTGTTCTGCCGAAGCTCTTCAGCGGTCCGGATGTAAGCGGGTATCCGGTGGTTGCGTTCACCACTACCCTGCCTTCGGGATCTCTTACATATGAGTTCGCCTTGAGTATCGGGAAGGGATTGTCAAGCGCCGCATAAGTACCGGCATAGGAATATCCTGAAACGAAGAACTCGGGCACGCCCTGGTACAGGCTGACCACTTTATTGTCATTCATTGAGTAGCGGGCATTCAGGTCGAGCATGAAATTATGACCGCGGATAACCTGGCCGCGGATGTCCACTTCATAACCCCAGTTCTTGAAGTCACCGATGTTGGCACGGAGGTTCGAGAAGCCTGTAGTGTTCGGGATCTTCACTGTTAACACCTGGCCTTCGCTGCGCTGGGTATAATAAGTGAAATCAAGGCTTAACCTGTTCTTCAGCAACTGAAGTTCAGCACCAACTTCAAAGCTCTTTACGAACTCGGGCTTCAGGTCCTTATCCGGCAGCACGTCGCCCACCGAGATACCAACGGTGTTTCCATAAGGGAAACCGGCGGCATTCGCATAGCTCAGATCCAGCCCGTAAAGCGGTATGTTGTCATTTCCGTTCCTGTTATAACCCGCGCGGATCTTGGCATAACTCAGCCATTTATTCTGAATCTCGGGGAAAATTTCCGTTGCGATCAGCGACACGTCCACCCCATAGTAGGGGAATGAATACATGCTCGCGGTGCGCGTTGGCTTGTAGAACTTCGAAGACGCGTCATAACGGAAAGTACCGTGTACAAACACCTTGTCTTTCCATCCGCTCAGCAGGTCGGCATAATAACCGTATTTACGGTACTGCGAGTTTGCTTCGCCACCTCCAAGTTCGCCCTGCCTGTTTACGACGTTGTTGACGCCCGGCACCACGATAGAACCGGAGCTTACTTCCACGCCCTTGGTTTTGCGGTCATAAAAAGATACACCGAGGATCATTTTATTCTCGAAGGCACCGAATTGTTTGTCCATCTGCACCTGGAAATCGTTGTTGAACACGTTTTCGTTAATCGAAGCATCATAAACACTACCCTGCAGATCGGCCAGTGCCCGGTTAATACCGTTGTAATCGTTCGCCCAGGCCCAGGGTGCCGGTACATAAGCCTGTGTTTTGGCCCAGGTGGAGTAAGTGAACTTACCCACGGTGTTCTTTTGGGTGCGCGCGTTGTTCAGCACGCTCACACGATTGTAGAGCGACACCCACTTAGCGAGTTTGTAAGTGAAATCGAGATTACCGGAAATATTTGCATCGCCGTAGTTCGTGCGGTCATTGTCGAGCCGGAAATACGGGTTATTATAGTAATCGTTGTAATAGCCGTTCGGGTTTGCGAACTTATTGTTCCTCCAGTCTCTCAGGTCAGACAAAGGAATGTGTGCGGCCTGGTTGATCGTTTCAAAGTAAAAATCGAAAGTGGTACGGTCGTATTTAGACTGGACATAAGCTGCGTTGAACCCTACCTTCAGGCGGCCGGATTCTGTCTGCGCTGCCAGGCGAACGCCGGTGCGCTTGCTTTCATCGTCGGGAACGATACCCTGAGCCAGGTTGTTTTCCACCGACAGATAAAATGTAGTATTGTCTGAACCACCGCTGAACGAAACCTGGTTGTTGGTAGTGAGGCCGGTGTTCCAGATCCTGCGGCGTTCTCCTTTGATAGCCGCGTAAGGTATCATCAGTGAACTTCCATCCTGTAACACCCGTCCTGCAATACGGATCTCACCATTGTAAGGATCGCCGAACTGCTGGTTTTCGAATGGACGCCAGTTGTCTTTCATCCGGTCCAGGTAATTCGGTTTGTACCCCGCGCTGCCATAGCTGGCAGCATAGTGTGAGCCACTTCCATATTTATCCTGGAACTGCGGCAAGAAACTGATCTCTTCTATATTGGTCGAATTGGTAAAATTCACTTTTACCTTTCCTTTGGTTCCTTTTTTTGTGGTGATCACCACCGCACCGTTCACACCGTCTGACCCGTAAAGAGTAGCCGCCTGGCCCCCTTTCAGGATGGTGATGGATTCGATGTCGTTGGGATTAAGCAGGTTCAGCATCGTGGACGATTCCTTGGGCATCGGCATCCCGTCGATCACGATCAGCGCATTGTTGTCGCCGGTAAGTGAGCGATAGCCGCGCAGCGTGATCTTCACCGCCGGGTCTACGGAATTGTTTGCGTTGAGGATAGTAAGGCCCGACACTTTCCCGGAAAGGCTCTGAGCCAGTTGAGGCGATTTGCCCACCGTAATATCGGTATTGGTAATCCTGACGGCCGAATAACCGAGTTCTTTCGGTCGCCGTTTCACGCCCTGGGCGGTTACCACCACCTCGTCAATCACATTCGACTCACGGGTGAGGGCCACAGTGATCATGTCCTGCGCTCCTACTTTCACCTCGCTGGACTTGTGGTTTGTGGCTGTAATAACCAGCACGTCGCCGGATTTAGCCGAAATCGTGAAGTTGCCGGATTCGTCGGCCACAGCAGCTGCCTTGCTTCCTTTCACGGTAATTGTCGCAAAGGGTACGGCAGCACCTAATTCATCAGTAACTCTTCCTTTGATTGTGCGGTTTTGTGCCTGAATGATTGCCGAGCATAGCAATAGCAGGCATAGGGAAAGAAGTTTTCTCATGTGCATTAGTTTTAGTGTCTTAAATGTAATGACAATATTTTTGAATCCTTAACAAAATGTTAAGGAAATTTTGCAACCTGCCCGCAAAAACCAGCAATGGAGCATACGGCCCGGA
>DASVBM010000197.1:0-3300 GCA_036375835.1 Chitinophagaceae bacterium
TCAAGATACATGCTTACCGGCCTGGGACGTGTTGCCTGCGCGGCAGCATGATGGTGTAGGAAGATTGTGCAGGCAACGAACGCGCAAATGCAAGGTTTCATAAATAAGGGTTTAGCCGAAACATAAAATTGAGATGAACGAAGGATGGAATGGAAGTATGGGGGTTGACGAATTGTAAAACCCGGCGTGACAATTTGTAATACCGAAAAGCTTGCTTGTTTGCGGGAGACCAGTGTGCAAAACAACCTGTTTTACCTCCAAAGCGGCATTCGATTTGCGCGGGTTGCCGGTTATGATCGAAGAACTCTGGTATAAAAACGCTATCATCTACAGCCTCGACCTGGAAACGTTCATGGACGCGAACGGGGATGGGGTGGGCGATTTTGAAGGGCTCTGCGCCCGCCTGGATTATCTGCACGCACTTGGAGTGGACACCATCTGGCTGGCGCCGTTCCAGCCAGGCCCTAATAAAGACAATGGTTATGATATCTCCGATTTTTACGGCGTTGATCCGCGGCATGGATCCAGTGGCGATTTTGTTGCCTTCATGCACCGCGCGAAAAAACTGGGTATTAACGTGATCATCGACCTGGTGGTGAACCACACTTCCGATACACATCCCTGGTTTAAGAATGCCTGCAGCAGTCGCGAAGCGAGATACCGCAACTGGTATGTATGGTCCGACAAAAAGCCTTCAGACTGGAACCAGGGTATGGTATTCCCCGGCGTGCAGGAGAGCACCTGGACCTATGAAAAAAATACACGTTCCTATTATTTCCACCGGTTCTTTCCATTTCAGCCCGACCTGAACATGGAGAACCCGGAAGTGAGAAAGGAAGTGGAACGCATCATGGGCTACTGGCTTGAATTGGGTGTGGCCGGGTTCCGGGTGGACGCGGTTCCTTTTATACTGGAATCGCCTGCACCGGGACGAAAAAAGCCGAAGCTTCATTTTAAATACCTCGAGGATATGCGCCGATTCCTGCAATGGCGTGCGGGTGACGCGGTATTGCTTGGCGAAGCAAACGTACTTCCGCGGGAATCAGAAAAATACTTTGGAGTGAATGGTGAAGGCATTCACCTCATGTTTAATTTTTATGTGAACCAGCACCTGTTCTATGCACTCGCGTCGAGAGATACCCGTTCGCTTATAAAAGCGCTGGAAGACACCCGTAATGTTTTCATGACCTGCCAGTGGGCGCATTTCCTGCGTAATCATGATGAACTGGATCTCGGCAGGCTTACAAAAAAGCAAAGAGAGCTGGTGTTTTCAAAGTTCGGCCCGGATAAGGATATGCAGCTCTATGATCGGGGGCTCCGCAGGCGACTGGCACCGATGCTGGGCGATCGCAAGCAGGTTGAATTGTCCTACAGCGTGTTGTTTTCACTGCCGGGTACGCCGGTGATCCGTTACGGAGACGAGATCGGGATGGGGGAGAATCTTGCGCTGCCTGAACGTGGTTCTGTGCGCACGCCGATGCAATGGTCGGCGGAAAAAGGTGCAGGATTCTCGTTGTCAGACAAAATGGTTCAGCCTGTTATTGATAAGGGTTATTTCTCCTATACCCATGTGAACGTAGAGGACCAGAAGCGGGATCCGGGTTCAATGCTCAACTGGATGACGACACTGATCCGGTTGCGGAAACAATGCCCGGAAATCGGTACTTCGGAATGGAATATCATACCGGTGCAATCGCCCAACCTGCTGGTGATGCGCTACCGCAGTCTGCAGGACTACCTGCTGATCATCCACAACTTCAATGATCAGCCTACGGAGGTGAAGCTGACGGTTAAACAGGTTGGCCATGAAAAACTGGAGGACCTGATGAACAACTTCAACAGCGACGCTTCCGAAACGGGTAAACATTTGATCAGCCTTGATTCCTATGGGTACCGGTGGTTCCGTACCGGCAGCCTGAACAAAGCCTATGAAAGCGGCAGTGTGGGGTAATTCCGGCTATAGCACCGAAGCATAAATTAATCATGGATTTTTACACCGGGACTCGCCTGCCTGCCGGGGTCTTTCCAATTGCCGTTATCGATGGCAGATTTTTTGAGGCCTGATTCTCATAAAAATATATTTCATGAAAAAATTGATCATCCCTTTTGTGGTAGTATTTGCGCTGGCCTGTGGTAATGATGAATCGAAAGACAGTGTAGACATGGCAAAGGAGGAAAACCGCGCTACCGACAGCGCCAATATGACTGTTGCCGACAGCCTCGGAGCGTATAAGAATTTCCTGGTAGAAGCAGCCAGTGGCGGAATGATGGAAGTTCAACTTGGCGAATACGCCTCGGCCAATGCAGCGTCTTCAGCTGTGAAACAGTTTGGCCGCATGATGGTGACCGATCATTCTAAAGGCAATACCATTCTCACCGGGATAGCGCAGTCAAAAGCAATCGCGATACCCAACGTGCCTGGTGAAGAACACCAGAAGCATATTGATGAGCTGAAAAAGAAAAAAGGGGCGGAATTCGATAAGGACTATATGGATATGATGGTTGAAGATCACGAGGAAGATATAAAGAAATTTGAAGACGCGTCTGAGCATGCGAAAGACCAGGACATCCGCAAGTTCGCGGCGGAGCAGGTGCCCATCCTTAAAAAGCACCTGAATGCAGCGAAGAAAGTACGCGACGGACTGAAAAACTAATGCCTGAGCAGGCGCAACGATCAATCAGATCTCAATGACCACAGGTCCCGGAAATTCACCGGGACCTTTTATTTTTCCTGTCCAGCCGGATTACTGCTTAGCCGGAGGCAGGTCCGGTTTTTACTGTTGTAAGCACCGGGCTGGATTCTTTCTCTGCCTGTAACTGTTGCTTTACTTTTTTCACCAGTAGCCGCAGCGTCTGGTTAACCGCTTCGGCGAATCCCGCGGCGTAGGAATTTACCATCATTGAATGCCCGATGATACTCAGCTGGATCGCGCAGTTCACGGTAACCGGTGGCGTGGAAGATTGCTTCAGGTGTACTTCAGCACGGGAGATCCGCGGGTTGAGCTTTCGCAGATCCATCAGTTGCTTACGGATGGACGTCACCTGGGCTTCAGATACCTTCCCGTAAGGAGCGTGTAATTCGATATACATAGCAATTGTTTTGTGTTCTGAGACGGGGACGGGGATCTGCGAACTTCCGGCAAAATAGAGGCGTAGCAGGGTTGGTGTAATGATCAGACTCAGCTATCTCTTGATTTTTATCAGCACGCCCGGCCGGGAGGGCCGGTGCTTTATTGTTTTATTAACGAATGAAATTATTGATAAGGCTTTGATTTGACATCTCTGCTTTATACATTCACT
>DASVBM010000319.1:0-5176 GCA_036375835.1 Chitinophagaceae bacterium
TCCCCGTTGTTGTGAAATCTTTTCCAAAGTCTGGAACTTTGGAAAAGGCCCCGCTTGGTTAGTCAGCGGAAGTCAGCGAAGTCAGCAGGAGTCAGCGGAGTCAGCGAAGTCAGCAGGAGTCAGCGGAGTCAGCGAAGTCAGCGGGAGTCAGCGAAGTCAGCAAGAGTCAGCAGGAGTCAGCAGGAGTCTGCGAAGTCAGCAAGGTTTCATGTATTGGGTCTGCCCGTCGTTACGAGATCTTTTCCAAAGTCCGGAACTTTGGGAAAGGCCCGCTCCCCTGCTTCCTTTGGTTAAATTCTTGCGGTATACGCCATAAAAGCATGTATGGCTGTAACCGCCACCCGTTCATTACCGGAATGGTATCGTCGCGCCGCGAAGGCGGGACTTATCGCAAAAGGAATTGTTTATTGCCTTAGTGGCATCATCGCGCTGCTCGCCGCATTGAATGTTGGCAATAACAATGGTTCGGAGGCAGGGAAAAAAGGCGTGTTTGGCTGGATAGAGCATCAGCCTTTCGGAAAGTGGATGGTGCTTGCCTTAGGCGCAGGACTGGTGTGCTATACGCTGTGGCGATGGATACAGGCTTTCAAAGACACCGAACACAAAGGGCATGATGGTTCCGGTCTCAGCAAGCGCGCGGCATACCTGTCCAGCGGATTCGGATACGCGGGCGTAGCGTTCTACGCATTCAAAACTTTTGCCGGGGCGGGTGGTGGCGGCGATCAGCAGAAGACGGTAGCCGCGAAATTGTTGCACCAGCCTTTTGGTGAATGGCTACTGGGAGGTGTTGCGATCGGGATGGCTGCAGTGGGAGTATACCAGTTATATCGTGCTGTATCCGGTAAATATAAAAAGCACGTGCGGGATGCACTCCACCGCGATGCCGGCGGCTGGGTTTCCAAACTGGGTATAGCAGGTTATACCGCCAGGGGAGTGGTCTGGCTGATCATCGGCTGGTTCTTTGCCCGCGCGGCAATGAATAAACGTGCATCGGAAGCCGGCGGCACGGATGACGTGTTCAGCTGGCTGGAACAGGGTCCATGGGGCATGCTGTTGTTGAGTACGGTAGCTGTAGGACTGTTATGTTACGGCCTGTTCACCTTTGTACGTGCAAAGTATCAGCCGATACATTTCCGTTAGGCGAGGAGCTGTTGAAAAACTTCCGGACACCTTCTTTACCACTTTCAATCAACCGGTTGATTGTAGCCTGTGGTAGTTTCCGAACCCTTCCGCTCAGACCGAGGTCACTGATGGTGATTGTGCGGTTGAGTCCCGGCTCATCCGGATTGGGGCGGTCGATGAGTGTCTTGTACACCGCCGAGAAATATTCATTCAGGGTGTTGATCTGCAGCGGGGCTTCACTTCCGATCCTGTAGGAGAGCTGGTTTGGTTTTTCCAGCAGGAGGCCGAGGGTTTCCATATTATAGCAATGCATCTCACCGCCGGGGCAGTCTGTGTATTTGCCATTGTCGAAAAGATGGATCGGGTAGTTGCTTAACAACCCTCCGTCAACCATCAGGTGGGCGGCGGTGTCTGTACGGTCAGCCAGGATTTCTCCCTGGTCGTTGATCAGCACCGGCTGAAAATAGAGCGGTATTGAAAATGAGATCCGCAACGCATCCTTTATCCGCATCGACGGGTAGGTTTCATAGCTGAATACGCGAAGACAACGATAGCTGAGGTCGGTGCCGGTGATATAAAGATCCTTGTAACCTTTTTCCGATTTCTGCTGGTGCAGCTGGATAAAACTGATATTGGCGTCGCCGGTCTTTTCAAGGATCAGGTTCTCGATCCAGGTCTGCAGCTTTTCTCCCTTGTAAAATCCGAACTTCCGCTGCATGCGTGAAAGCCCGCCGGTAAGGCTGCCGTCGTTAAAAGTTTTCAATGGTACTTTACTGGTGATGGCCGCGATCTCCGCGGGTGTGTACCCGATGGCCAGCATGGTTGCCTGAATGGCGCCGGCGGAAGTACCTCCAACGCGTTCGATCTGCTGCAGGATGCCGAGGCTGTCCAATACCTGCATGGCGCCGGCATAGGCAAAGCCGCGGACGCCTCCGCCCTCGAGCACGAGGTTCCGATAGGTTTGCTGCGAAAAAGAACTGAAAGACAGAATGCACCCCAGGATCGCCAGAACAACAACTCGTTTCATACAAAGGTTTCTGCAACCAAGTTAGATCATCATGCGGCACGAAACCGTCAAAACGCTGTAAAACTTAGGTTATCGATGGGCAGCACCACATGAAACGAAGCCCCCTGGTTTTCGCTGCCCCGGGCGTAGATCAGCCCATTGTGGTTCTCTGTTATCTTGCGGCAGAGCGCCAGGCCGATACCTGTACCCTCGTATTCATCCTTTCCGTGCAGCCGCTGGAATATCACGAAGATCTGTTCCGCGAATTTCTGGTTGAAACCGATGCCATTGTCTGAAACGACGATCTCGGCGTAATGGAGTGAGGGGTTCAGGCGGTTAAACGACTCCACCTCCGCCTGTTCAAGCATGCGACAGCTGATCCTGATCTCCGGCCGGGCTTTATCGACCGTAAATTTGAGCGCATTGCCGATGAGGTTATAAAACAGCTGATTCATCTGCAGCGGGATAGCGCGGATCTCGGGAAGCGGTGAAACCTCAATCTGCGCATTCTTCTGCTGGATCATTACTTCATAATCCTCAATCACGTTTTTCACCACGGTGTCGAGCGATACCGTGGCCACCGGCCTGTCCTTTGCATCGGCGCGGGAGAAATCGAGGAGGTCCTTGATCAGCGCGGTCATCCTTCTCGCCGCGTGGTTGATCTTGGACAGGTAGTTGTCGGCCTGAGGTTCCAGTGAATCGCCTGCCTTGTTCCTGAGCATGTCGGAAAACATGTTGATCTTCCGCAGCGGCTCCTGCAGGTCATGGCTGGCTACGTATACAAACTGTTTCAGGTTTTCATTGAGAATATTCAGTTCATCGTTTGCTTTCTGCAGTTCCGCGGTTCGCTCCTCCACCTGTTTTTCGAGTTCCTGCTCCGTTTCCCTTTGCAAAGTGGTATCCCTGCATATGCCGTTGAGCCAGCTGATATTGTTTTCGTCTACGATCACTTTGCCTTTGGCGTGCAGGATTTTCTGTTTGCCGGTGTAGGGGTTGCGAACCCTGTATTCCGCTTCATAGATGCCCTGGCTGTCCACGGCCTCCCGGATGCGCTTTGATACAGCATCGCGGTGGTGCACGTCGATGCGGTCCAGCACTTCCTCCAGCACCGTTCCCTCGGCCGGAAGGCCAAACCATTCCGCTATGTGATCGGAATAAGTTACCGCGCCTTCTGCCAGCTGGATCTGCCAGGTACCGAGTTCGGCGATCTCCACTGCAGACCGCAGTGTTTCTTCCGCCGCGGCGAGTTGTTTCTTTGCATTCACCAGGTCGGTAACTTCCATGGCCGTATTCATTACTCCATAGATCTTTCCTTCTTCGTTCAACAGCGGTGTATAAGTGAAATTCCAGTAGGTGGCGCTGAGCACACCGTTGCGCATGAGGTAAACTTTTTCTTCTATTGCGTTATAGGGAATGCCGGTTTCGTACACTCCTTCCAGGATATCGTTATACGGTTGCCCTTCCAGTTCGGGCAGGGCTTCGCGGAAAGTCTTTCCAATAACGCTGCTGTCTTTTTCCCAGGCACGCAGGATAGCATTGTTAGCGGTCACTATGCGCATCTCGCGTCCTACGTAGATACCGATCGGCATTGGCGAGTTGAGCACAAAGCTGCGGAAGCGCTGTTCACTTTGCTCCGCCCGTTTTCTCGCACTCACCAGTTCGGTAACGTCAACTGCGTGAACAAAAATGCCGTCAACCGAACCGTTTTCCCCGCGAATGGGATGGTAGACAAAATTGAAGAAACTCTCGTGCAGTTCGGCCTCGCCGGTTTTGTTGAGCTTCACCAGCAATTCGTTTCCATAAAAAGGCTTGCCGTTGAAATAAACCTGGTCGAGCAATTCGAAAAAGCCCTGTCCCTGTACCTCGGGCAGTGCTTCCCGAACCGGCTTGCCGATCAATTCGCGGTTCGGGCCCACCGCTTCCATGTAAATCGGGTTGGCCAGTTCAAACACGTGGTCGGGTCCTCTTAGTACCGCCACCATTGCAGGTGTGTTCATCAGCAGGCGGTAAAAACGCTTCCACTCTTCTCTGGACTTCTGGTGTGCGCGCGTTTCATTTTCAAGCAGGATAATCCGTTCCGCCCTGGTCCTGGTCCATTCAATAGCGATTACGGTCGTGCTGCTGATCAGCCGTATTACCCGCAGGTCGTGGTCGGAAGGTCTTTTGGGTTGCCGGTAGTACATGGCAAACGTGCCGAGTACGGTTCCGGATTTATTAATCAGCGGTGAAGACCAGCAGGCGCGCAGATCATGCTGCAGCGCAAGGTCTTTAAAATCCGCCCAGCGTGGATCGGAAGCAATGTCATCGGCTATCACCATCTGCCGGGTAAATGCTGCGGTGCCACAGGAGCCAACGTTCGGGCCGATGGCAACGCCGTGTATGGCATTGTTGTAGTCTTCATCCAGCGAAGGAGCCGCGCCGTGCAGGAGGTTTTCGCCGTTGTAATTCGTTAAAAGAATCGAAGCGAGCATTCCCTCGGTGCTCAGCGTCTCCGCCCACCGGACGATCGCCACCAGGATATCGGGCAGTTCTTTTCCTTTGGAAATCATTTCAAGTATATCGCTCTGTCCCTGTATCAGTTGGTCGATCTCCTGGAAATTCCGGTCAAGCTGTTCTTCATTCAGCAATTCAGGCAAGGCGGGGGAAATGTTCATGTAGTGTGGTTTGGACGAATGTTTATAGCTGCAAAAATGCTTCCAACTGCCACCAATTGATAACTTTGGGGTGATGGAGTCGATTCGCTCGATATTGCTTGTGGATGATGACCAGGATGACCAGTTCGTTTTTGCCGAGTGCCTTTCGGGCATCTCTAAGGAAATCATACTCCAGACGGCGAATGATGGCATCGACGCGCTGGAAAAACTAAAAGCGGCAGAGCACAAGCCAGACCTGATTTTCATAGACCTGAACATGCCCAGGATGAACGGGAAGGCATTGCTGCGCGAACTGAAAAGCACCGCAACGCTCAGCCAGGTGCCGGTGATCGTCTATTCCACCTCTTCCAGCCCCGAGGACCTCCGGGACACCAAATCGCTCGGCGCGCAGCAG
>DASVBM010000100.1:0-4248 GCA_036375835.1 Chitinophagaceae bacterium
AGGATGACAAACTCGATAACTGCCTTGGCGTTAAACGATCGGTAGTAATAGATGCACTTCGCGGGCAGTTGCCACCGGAGCTGATATGCACCGGCTCTGCATTCAAATATTTTGAATTTGATGTTTCCGGGAATGCGACCGCAGCGGTGTTTGAAAACGGAGATCGCGAAGAGGCTGACCTGTATATTGGATCTGACGGCGCCAACTCCGCAATACGGAAGTTACTGTTCCCTGAGCACCCGGTCAGTGAAACAAGAATCAAAGAGCTGGTAGGGCTGGCGGAACTGCCGGATATAGTGCGCCAACTCGACGGAAAGCTCCTGAAAACACAGAGCCCGGACCAGGGGCTTTCACTGGGGCTGCTCCCCTGCAACGATGGGCAGGTGATCTGGTACATGCAGTTCGACTGCCAGCGGTACGACATCACCGAGTTGTCGAACGAAAACAAAAAGCGATTCGCGATTGAACTGCTGAATGGCTGGCCCGAGCCTATCCGTTACGTGCTGGAGAATACAGATTACGACCGGACCTTTATGTGGTTTACGAAAGACATGCCGGTCCTCCCCGCGTTTCACCGCCGGAATATCGTGCTCACCGGTGATGCGGCGCACCTCGTACTGCCGTTTACCAGCCAGGGAGTGAACAGCGCGCTGCAGGACGCAATCATCCTCGGTATGTTGTTGAAAGATGGCGGCCTCCTTGAAACATACGATGACGTCTTCGCCACTTACCACCAGTGCCGCAGGGAGATACTGGAGGAATACCACATGTTTGGGAAAATGATGGCGGGCAGGTTCCTGGATCCTTTGCATTATAAAAACGAAGACGTACCCATACCTTTGGCGAAATGACTCATTTTTCCGATTCCGACATCAATATGCCCGCACTGCGGCAACGCGCGTTCAATCTCCGCTGGGCGACTTTGCCGGAAGACGTGATCCCACTCACCGCAGCTGACCCTGACTTCCGCTGTGCGCCTGAAATCGTTCAAGCTATCAATGATTATTCGGCCGAACGCACTTTTGCCTACGGACCGGCAGAAGGGCTCCGTTCGTTCCGCGAAGTGATCGCGCGTACCGTTGGCGAGCGGAAAAATATACAGACTACTGCAGACCTGGTGTTACCGGTTGACAGCGCTGCACAGGGTATGTTCGTGGTCGCAAAGTATTGCCTGCAACCTGGTGACGAAGCCATCATATTCGACCCGGTTGATTTCCTTTTCAAAACAAGTGTAGAGGCTGCCGGCGGCAAAGCGGTGCTTTTCCCGGTAGACGTTGCAACGGGTAAATATGACCTTGACCGTTTGAGATCGCTGGTAACACCCCGTACCAAAATGCTCTGCCTCTGTAATCCGCACAACCCGATTGGCAAGGTATACAACCGGGCTGAACTGCAGGAACTGGGAAACTTCGCTGTTGAACATGACCTCTGGATCATGAATGATGAGATCTGGAGTGATATCGTTTTTCCGCATGCGCAGTTCACCAGTATGGCCTCTATTTCGCCGGAGATCTCAGAACGCACGCTAACTGTTTATGGATTCAGCAAGTCATTCGGCCTGGCGGGCTTAAGGGTTGGATATATTATCTCCCCTTCGGCAATGGTGCATGAGGGTATTATTGAAACCTCGATGGTGCGCACAACTGCTTTCGGAGTATCCACCGTTTCGCAGGTGGCGGCACAGGCTGCATATGAACACTGCTGGTACTGGGTGGAGGAATTTATCGCCCACCTCACAAAAAACAAGAACTACGCGGTGAGCAGGCTTAACCAGATGCCGGGCGTACGGTGTCACCAGCCACAGGGTTGCTACCTGGTCTTCCCCGATATCAGGGAAACCGGCCTGAATGGAACCGCGTTAGCCGACCTGCTTCTTAAAAAGGGCAGGGTGGCCGTTGTACCCGGCGCGGAAAAATGGTTCGGGCCGGGAGCCTCGGGACACCTGCGCCTTTGTATCGCAACTTCACACAGTATTCTTAAAGAAGGGCTGGACCGCATGGAACAAACGCTGCTGCGGCGGTGAAACGGTCATTGTGGCAACCCGGGTGGCAGGAAAACAGGATAACCGGCTCGGCTGCCTCCGTTTTTTACTTTAAATTCATCCGCTAAAAACACTGTATATGTTGAAAAAAGTTCAACTCTTAATCACGCTGACTATGCTGCTGTTCTGTTCCCTCCACGGGCAACAGCCGGCAGCAAAAAAAATCCCGCGTGACCCGAACATCAAAACCGGGAAACTGGCAAACGGCCTGACTTATTACATCCGCAAAAACACTGAACCAAAGAACCGCGCAGAACTGCGGCTCGTGGTGAAGGCCGGCTCGATCCTGGAAAACGACAAACAGCTCGGACTCGCGCATTTCACGGAACACATGGCTTTTAATGGAACAAAAAATTTCAGGAAGCAGGAACTGGTGGACTTCCTTGAAAAAAGCGGTGTGAACTTTGGCGCGGACCTGAATGCTTACACCAGCTTCGATGAAACGGTATACCAGCTCCAGCTTCCCACCGACAGCATGGACGTGTTCCGGAAGGGGTTCCAGATACTGGAAGACTGGGCGCATAATGTGAGTTTTGAAAACGAAGAGATCGATAAAGAACGCGGTGTTGTAATTGAAGAGTGGCGGCTTGGACAGGGCGCCGACGAGAGAATGCGGGCGAAGTATTTCCCGGTATTACTGAAGGGATCAAGGTATGCAGACCGGCTGCCCATCGGAACAAAGGAAAACCTCGAAACCTTCAAATACGAAACCGTTAAGCAGTTTTACAAAGACTGGTACCGGCCAGACCTGCAGGCTGTGGTGGTTGTCGGCGATTTTGACGTAAACGAAGTAGAGGGACTCATCAAAAAGCATTTCGGCAGTATACCCAAAGCGACTAACCCGAAACCGAGGACCAAATATGGTATCCCCGACCAGAAAACCACCGGCGTTTCAATCGTAACGGATCCGGAACAGCAGTACAACGTTGTGCAGGTTTTTTATAAGCACCCTTCGGTACCGGAAGCAAAAACAGACAAAGAATACCGTGCCATGCTGGTGCGCGACCTGTTCAACAGGATGATCAGTGAAAGGCTGCAGGAACTGGTACAGTCCGGCGAAGCACCTTTTGTATTTGCCAACACCAGCTATGGAAAGCTCATCGGCAATAAAGATGCGTTCACCCTTGTAGCCGTAACCATGGATGCCGGGAAAAACGCCGAAGCGATCGAGGTATTGCTGCAGGAAAACGAACGGGTACGCCGGTTCGGTTTTACCAAAGGCGAACTGGAGCGGGCAAAAGCTTCCATGATGTCTTTCATTGAAAACGCGTATAACGAAAGAAACAAAACCAAGTCGGTGAACTACGTTGAGGAATACGTAAGAAATTTCCTGCACGAAGAACCGATCCCGGGCATAGAATACGAATTCAACCTCTACAAAAATGAACTGCCGGGGATCAGCCTTGCCGAAGTGAATGCGCTTGTCAGCCAGTGGAGCCGGCCCACCGATCGCGCCGTAGTGATCCTTGCTCCGGAGAGTGGCAAGGATAAGCTGCCGTCTGAAAAAGACGTGCTGGCTTTAATGGACATGAAGTTCAAGGACATATTCGCATACGAAGACAAGACCGTTAACGAACCGCTGGTGAGTACTCCTCCGAAACCAGGCACAATTACCGGCATGCGTGAGTTACCGGAAGTGGAAGCGATGGAACTGAATCTTTCCAACGGGGCAAAGGTGATCCTGAAACCCACCGATTTCAAAAACGACGAGATCATTATTTCCGCGATCAGCAGGGGCGGCAACTCATTGTATCCCGACAAGGACTATCCTTCGGCCACCAATGCATCGATAGCGGCGATCTACAGCGGCGTTGGCAATTTCGACATGATGTCTCTGCAGAAAGCGCTGGCAGGGAAAAATGTTTATGTCGGTCCGTCTATTGGTATGTACACCGAGGGTATCAGTGGCAGCACCACGCCTAAAGACCTGGAAACGGCGATGCAGCTGATCTATCTGTATTTCACACAGCCGCGCAACGATACAAACGCAATACGTGTGATCCGGCAACAACTGATGGCCACGCTGTCGAATAAGGATAAAGACCCGAACTCGGTATTCATGGATACGGTAAGCTATGTGATGAGCAACTATCATCCGCGCCGCAAACCCATGACTGTGGAAACAATCAGTGAGATCGACTACAACAAGGCGATGGATATTTACAAACAGCGTTACGCCAACGCCGGCGATTTCATTTTTACGTTCG
>DASVBM010000304.1:0-8631 GCA_036375835.1 Chitinophagaceae bacterium
CGGCCGATCTTCACATCTTCATCGAAAGTCTTTTCTAAAAAGTCGTGCTTTGCCAGCTGCGGAGGGAAGCGAAAAGGCGACGCCATGTAATAATCTGCGGATGCCAGCGCCCTGCCATTGAATTCTACCTGTTCCAGCGGCTCCTCTTTTTCAAGAAAAACAAATGGCTGCAGGTAACCTACGCTGGCTTCAAATTCATTCAGCTGCATATCGCGGAATTCACCGGCGATAAAAAGCGCCGCCTTTTCTATCTCTTTGGTAAAGTTGCCTCGTCCTTTCAGAGAATCCGACGCGAGTATGCCGATGATCCGTGCGGCTTCGGTTTGATTGATAAACTCAACTGGCTGCTGGGACCACACGGTTTGTGTTAGTAAAATCAACGATAGCAGGGAAATGCGGTGCATGTTCAAATATAACAATACGCATGCGGATGGATCCATTGGCAGACCTCTTTTCCCGCTACTATTCCGGCCGGATACGTGTTGGCGTGGCCTTCCCCGAAACTATCGATACCGCACTCCGCGCGATCGCCCGGATCACTGCCGTCATATTTTCCAGGTCAAGTGTCTCAATTTCATCATCAGGTGAATGATAAAAAGGCTCATCATTCATTTTCGCGGTAGAGATAGTATGAGCAGGCACACCTAACGCAGCCAGCGTTGCGTTATCAGACCGGTAAAAAAGCTTTTGTGAAGGATACGGATCTGGGTAAAACCTGAACCCGCTTCCCTCGACGGTGCGCTGCATCGTGGCACCCATATCCGATTTCTCAAAACCGGTGATGTAGGCTGACATCGCTCCCCACTTGCTTTGCGTCCCGATCATCTCAATATTGAACATCGCCACGATCTGCGCGGGCTCAAGTTGCTTTGAAAAATATTCAGATCCAAAGCCCCCGGACTCTTCAGCGGTGAATGCCACAAATACCAGTGTGCGTTCGTTGTTGCGTGCCTTCGAAAAGTACTTTGCTAGCATGATCACCGCAGTCGTTCCGGCAGCATCATCATTTGCACCGTTGTACAACGAATCCCCTTCTGCCGAAGGCTTGCCGATGCCGAGGTGATCATAATGACCGGAAAAAATTACGTATTCATTCCTGGCCGAACGGCCCGGCAATACGCCAACTACATTGGCCATGTGCACCGTAGACACTTTATGATGGCTGTTGATAGAAAAGTCAAGCGGTACCGATTGTGCAAGTACAAAAGCCTGTGTTCCACCCGAGGCAAATGCGGGCCTGCGGAATCCGGCCAGTCTCTGAAAATTCTTCCGGTGCGCGGTGTCCACTACAACCAGCAGGTTCCTGCCGGACGCAACATATCGCCTTGCTTCCTGGAATAATTGCTGAGAAGCTGTAATCCGTACAACTTCGAATTTTGAAGAAGGGTTAATACTTACGGTTTCCTGTTGCGTAATTACAACAACATTTTTGCTTGCGGTATCACCCTCGATCACCACCTCTGTTGCCAGATGCCTGGGATGGCGGAGTTCAAATTCCTGGCGATACGTTCTGAGGGTATCAAATGTTTGGAGGCCGGCCTTCCTGAACTCATCAGCAATGAAAGAAGCCGCTTTCTCTATTCCTGGCGTGCCGGGTTTCCTACCCTGCATTTCATCTGAAGCCAGCACAGATTCAATCCGTCTTGTCTCAGTAACATTGATGGCTTCAGCCTGTACTGCAGCACCGCCCGAAGTTGCTGGTGCAGGAGTATGACAGGATATTGCTGCAACGGCAAAGGCCGCAGCCAGTAGCGCTTTTATCATGTTTGATTGTTGTCGCCGGGAAACCTCTTAAAGGCTCATCATCTCTTTAAATTTCACCGTCTGTCTCCTGCTCACCTCAATTTTTTCCCCGCCCTTCAGCTCCACCAGCAATCCACCGTTGAAATAAGGTTCGATGCGTTCAATCCACCGCAGGTTGATGATATGTTTGCGGTTTGCACGGAAAAACATCCGGTCATCCAGTCGTTCTTCCAGCGCATTCAGCGATTTCAATATGAGCGGTTTATTGGTGCCGAAAAACACCTTTGCATAATTGCCAACGCTTTCAAACAGGCGGATCTCGCTGAGCTTGACAAACCAGCACCTTTCACCGTCCTTAACGAATACCTGATCGTTTTCTGTGAGCGGTCCCCGGTTCATTATACCGCCCTCGCCCGCTTTCTCGCGGCTGATTTCATAGTTCAGTTTCTGGATAGCATCGCTGAGCCGTTTGGGCTCTACCGGCTTGAGCAGGTAGTCAAAGGCATTCACCTCAAAAGCCTTTAACGCGTATTCGTCGTATGCGGTCGTGAATATCACACGGGGCGCCTTCTCTACTTCCTGCAACAGGTCAAACCCGGTTTTACCCGGCATCTGGATGTCAAGAAAAATCAGGTCAGGACTCAGGGTGTCGATCTTCTCCACGCCTTCATCCACGTTGGTCGCTTCATCTATCACTTCAATATCAGGGAACTCAGACAACAGTTTGCGCAGTTCGTTTCTCGCCAAACGTTCATCATCAATTATGAGGGTCTTTATCGGCATAACAATTTGTTTCTGATTAGTAATGGCCAACCGGCATCACCACTTTGGCTTCTACAATATTACCGTTCTTATCGTTGATCTGGAAACTGGCTTTCGATCCGTAAAGCAGTTTCAGCCTGTTCTGCGTACTGGCCAATCCAAATCCTTCATGATTGTACGACCCGTTCAGCCGGCCGGTATTCTGCACGATCAGTTCATGGTGGTTGTCACGGAAGTCAGAGATGATCCGGATCGTTCCCCCGTCCACCTGCTTGCTGATGCCGTGTTTGATTGCGTTCTCCACCAGCGTCTGCAGCATCATCGGAGGCACGGGCTGATCCAGCGTGTCTTCGTCGATATCATATTCAACCTGCAGCCTGTCTTCGAAACGAATGTGCTCCAGTGCGAGGTAATCCTTCACGATATTCAATTCCCGTTCCAGCGGGGTAGTCTCTGCTTTTTCGGCCTGCATGCTGCTTCTGAGGATATTGCTCAGCTCCGTGATCGCCGTCCTGGCGCGTCCGGGATTCTCATCCACCAGCGCCCGGATACTGTTCAGCGCATTGAAAATGAAATGCGGGTTGATATGGGCCTTGATCGTTTTCAGTTCAAGCTCCTTCACCATGCTCTGCAGCCGCATCCTTCCGAGTTGCTCCTGCCTGCTCTTCATCACAAAATGGTAGGCAAAATAGATAAGGTTCCATATCGCCAGGAAAAGGAACTGGCCGAGAGAGGTACGGATGGTCTTGTTGATGATCGACAATTCTTCCATCTGCCTTGTCTCCCAGTGGAAAGTGCTCTCCACCGACACCACGATAAATGCCCATGCAAATGCGAAAAACAGGGTAGCAAGTACCACGTAAACGATTTGCTGGCGGATCGCAAGGCTGAGCAGCCGCGTGGTCTTATACAGCATGCGCATGGTATGCGTCATCAGGAAACCAACGGTAGCATCCAGTGTCAGTACGTGATAGAAATACGGAAAATCCTTGGTGGATATCGTCAGATAAAAAAAGATGTAGACGGTAATATACGCGCTCCAGCCACCCAGCTGGCACCACCAGTATGCAGCATTCCTGTTCTTCATGTGCTATAAAGGTAACCAGCGATAGACGTTAGGGCCCTGTCGTTTTGGGATTAAAGGTAAAATAGCTGGCTATCTGGCTCAAAATATAGAAAAATACGCAATTAGAATGGCCAACGGCTGAGATTCAGGGGCGTTTTCAGCGCAGCAACGGATACCAACGGATAGCATATCCGAAGGGTTAACAGATCCGCGGCAACTGCTCGCCGGCCAGGTACCCCACTACCCGGCTCCCGCCAATCCTGCTTTTCATGATCACTTTCCCCGGGTGGTCACCTGTTACTTCGCCGATGATTGCTGCGTTCTTTCCATTTTGGTCTGCCCGCAACGCCGCGGCAAACTCAGCCGCGATCCCGGGTGCAACAATGGCCAGGAATACGCCTTCATTTGCAACGTACAACGGATCGAGCCCCAGCATCTCACAGGCGGCATCTACCTGTTCATTAACCGGAATCTTTATTTCGTCTATCTGGTAGCCACGTTGCGTACACCCCGCCACTTCATTCAGCACCGACGCCAGGCCTCCGCGGGTAGGGTCTCGGAGAAAATGTATTGATTCGCCGAAGCGGTCCATCAACCCTGCAACTGTATGATTCAGGTTGGTGGTATCGCTGACTATATCCGTTTCAAACTCCAGCCCTTCTCTTACACTCATGATGGCCATCCCGTGTGAAGCGATGTTGCCACTGATGACCAGCTGGTCGCCCTTGCGAATCCTGTTATGATGGATCATCGCCCGTGGATGAATGCTGCCAATGCCGGAAGTATTGATGAATATCCTGTCCCCCTTTCCTTTTTCCACCACTTTGGTATCACCGGTGACGATGCTGACACCCGATTTCCCGGCCGCCGCCTTCACCCCTTCAAGTATCTCTCTGAACTCGGCCATCGGCAAACCTTCTTCAATGATAAAGGAAAGAGACAGATATCGGGGCATAGCGCCACACATGGAAAGATCATTCACTGTTCCATTCACTGCAAGCTCACCGATATTTCCTCCGGGAAAAAACACGGGCGAAATAACATAACTGTCCGTGCTGAATGCAGTCCGTCCGTTAATGTCGAAGCTGGCTCCGTCATGCTGCTGGTCGAGCATCTCATTTTTCAGAAGCTGAAAAACGCCGGACTGCAGGAGTCGCTGGGTAAGCAATCCTCCGCTGCCATGACCAAGAGTGATCGTGTCAGTATCGGCCTGGGGTAATGGACAGGTGTATTTCATGTCATGTAGTATTAGTCAGCGCATCGGCTGAATAGTGGAAATATGCGGCGCAGGCTCCTTCGCTGCTCACCATTGGTGCACCCAGCGGATTTTCCGGCCTGCATTTTTTACCGAACTGCGGACATTGCAGCGGTTTTTTCAACCCTTTCATGATCTCCCCGCTGATGCATTCATTGTTTTCCGGCGCAGTACTGAGCGGCAGTTCAAACTTCAGTCTTGCATTATAGTTTCTGTACCGTTCATTCACCTCGTAGCCACTATTGGCGATCGCACCGATGCCGCGCCAGCAGCGGTCCGAAACCGAGAACACCTCGGCAATGGCTTCCTGTGCGGCGCGGTTCCCCTGACGTTGGACAGCCCGGGCATACTGGTTTTCCACCTTGTGCTCACCACGTATCAACTGCTGCACCACCATCAGTATCCCCTGCAACAGGTCAACGGGTTCAAATCCTGTAACTACCACCGGCACCTGGTATTTCTCTGCAATCGGGTAATACGCATCCATGCCCATGATGCTGCAAACGTGCCCGGCTGCGAGGAATCCGTCGATTCTGTTTTCCGGGTCGCCCAGTATTGCTTCCATTGCGGGGGGAACCAGAACGTGCGAAGCAAGAATGGAATAATTCTGCAGGTTCATGTGATCTGCCTGTATTACGCTGAGTGCATTGGCAGGGGCCGTGGTTTCGAATCCAACAGCGAAAAAAATGACCTGCTTTCCGGGATGCTGAGCCGCCAACTGTACCGCTTCCAGTGGCGAATACAGGATACGGACATCCGCACCTTCAGCCTTAGCCTGCAGCAAAGACTTAGCCGAACCGGGAACCCGCAGCATATCACCAAATGAACAAAGAATATTTCCGGGCTGCTCTGCAAGGAAGATCGCCTCGTCGATCACAGATACCGGGGTTACACATACCGGACAACCAGGACCATGAACCATCGTGATCGCCGGGGGTAACATATCAAGAATACCGTTTCTGACAAGGCTGTGCGTTTGGCCGCCGCAGATCTCCATCAACGTACAAACCGGTATATCCAGGCTGTTCAGCTCGGCGACCAGCTGTTTTACCAGTTCAGGATTACGGTATTCAGCCAGGTATTTCATTCCGCGCTTGTTTTTATTTCATCCAGCTCTCCCATCTGCCGCAGGTACTCGAAAGTCAGTTTCGCTTCCGTTTCATCCACTTTGCTGATGGCCAGGCCCACATGCACCAGCACATAGTCACCCTCAACAGCATCCGGCACCAGGGAAAGATTGACTTCCTTGATAATGCCGCTGAATGATACCCGTCCGTTTCGAAACGCGGTATCGTTCAGTGCCTCGATTGATATTATTCTCCCGGGTATCGCTAAACACATTGTTTTTGTTTTTCAGATTGATCAGATCGGCGTCTGAACCTGCCGTATTTTCCATGTTAACCATCGCGAGCTGGCCAAAGCCTATGCATTCATCATTACAACTGAGCTGACGATGGAAATAAAGCCTGTATTGGTTTTGCATGAGACTGTTTATTATATCCACCAGCAATCCGTTCTGGAAAACCCCTCCGCTGAACGCAACCCTGCCCACATTGTAATACCTGGCTACCTGCCTTACCAGGTCAGCCAGTGAAACGAATACCTTCCGGGCAATCCGTTCCAATGGTACTCCTGCATCCCGGTCCCGCACCAGTTCAAATATCATCGGTCGCCAGTCTGCGCGGTTTCTTATCAGCGGAACAGGATAGCAATCAAAACCGGTGTCCTCAGACCGACCCGCCAGTGCTTCCAGCTTCATTGCTGCCTCACCTTCATAAGTATTCAGCTGTTGAACATTCAATAACGAAGCGATGCCGTCGAGTAGTCTTCCCATACTTGAGGTTAGCAGCCCTGCGGGTTGTTTCAATAACCTCGTTAAGTATTCCCGTTCGGTTATATCAAACCGGGAAAGTGCTGTGGCCACCAGTAATGGATTGCTGCTGCAGAGTGCAACTGCGGATAAAGCCGGTTCACGGCTCATGCGGTCCCCGAGTAATTGCGGATAGTACTCCAGGTGCGCAACCCGCTCAACCGACCCGTCCGAGTAAAGAAAGAACTCTCCGCCCCAGATATGCCCGTCGTCACCATACCCGGTCCCATCCCAGCTAATTCCAAGAACCGGCTCATCCACATATAACAGGTCATTCTCTGCCAGTACCGCCGCGAAATGCGCTTTGTGATGCTGAACGGTTGTAACAGGAAGACCATAACTCTCAGACAATGCAATACCGTAATGCGAAACAGAATACCCGGGATGCGCATCGATGATTATTTTTTCGGGTCGCGCCTGCAGCAGGTTTATCATATGCCCGAGTGTACGCCGGTAACTGAGCTGGGATTCATACACCGTCTGGTCTCCGAGGTACTGGCTGGTGTAGATATGATCCCTGTTGAGAACGCTGAATGCACTTTTGATTTCTGCGCCCATCGCCAGCAGGCAGCCCCGTTCCATTACCGGATTCGGATAATAGTTAGGCGCCAGTCCCCTCGAACGTCTCAGTACAATGCGTTGCTGGTGTTCCGCCGTATATAAAACCACGCTGTCATCCTGTGGCACGGTAATGTCGCGATCGTAAGTCAACACCATGTCTGCCACCTCTCCTAATATCTCCAGCGCTTCTTCGTCTTTATATATAACCGGTGAGCCGCTGATATTACCACTCGTGGCGATCAGGGGCTTTCCAAATTGTTCCGCGATCAATGACAGCAAACCGGTAGAAGGCAACATCACACCAATACGATTCAGCCCGGGTGCAATGGATGAAGCGTGAACCACATGTTCCGGCTTCAGGCGGCAAAGCACGATGGGTGAAGCTTTGCTCTCCATCTCCTCCTTTTCACGCCGACTGATGTAAACATCATTGTTCGCCTGGTCGGTACTGGCGTATAGTACAGCAAACGGTTTTGCAGGGCGACGTTTCCTTCGCCGCAGTGTACCTGTAACCGCTTCAGCCGTCGCATCGCAGATAAGCAGGTAACCCCCCATTCCCTTTACTGCCACAATGGCTCCTTCCTGCAAGGCAAGGTTTACCTTCAACAGTATCTCGTCCTTGTCATCACTCAACTTCTCTTCCTTCCCGTAAAGGTGGATTGGAATACTGCATTCATTGCAGGAATTCGTTTGGCTGAAATGCCGCCTGCTGTGAACGTCATTGTACTCGCCGATGCAGTGCTCGCACATCGGCAACGCGTCCATCGTGGTATTGTTCCGGTCGTAAGGTAATCCGGTGAGAATAGAATAGCGCGGACCACAATTCAGACAGGTAATGAATGGATATCGGTAACGCCTGTTTCCGGGATCGGACATCTCATACCGGCAATCGGGGCAGATACTGATATCAGGAGTAAGGAGCAGGTCCGGCCGCGCGTGATCGTCTGAGACAGTAATGCTGAACCCGCTGAATACTTCTTCGGGTGATTCCCGGAGTGAGTGTACGGTGATAATAGCATTCACGGGGTGAAACTGCAGGAGATAATTATAAAAACGTGTCGCATCTTCAGCCGAAGCATTGACCCGAATGTGCAACCCATCATTCGTATTCCGCACGTTGCCATCCAGGTGCATTTCTGTTGCAACCTTCACCACGAAAGGCCGGAAACCTACACCTTGAACAAGGCCGCCGATATAGATCTCCCAGGTTTGCATTCAGATTGTTTTTTTACGAAGTTTCTCCCGCAGCCAGTCGTACCATTTCTCAAGGCCTGCTTCGCTGGTACAGCTCAACTCGATAATACCAATCGAAGGATTCACCCGGCGCAGGTATTCCTTTGCCTTATCCATACTGAAGGGTACATAAGGCAGCAG
>DASVBM010000090.1:0-5621 GCA_036375835.1 Chitinophagaceae bacterium
TGAACGGATCAGGCAGGGTGAAAAGATTTACAACTATACCATTGGTGATTTCGATCCTTCTATATTCCCGATCCCGGAGCGGCTTGAAGAGCTGATTGTCCAGGCATACCGGAATCATTACACCAACTACCCGCCGGCAGACGGCGTTGCCGAGCTGCGTACTTCCGTTGCCGGATTTATTAAAGAATGGGAGGGGCTGGATTACGCTCAAAACGAGATACTGATTGCCTCCGGCGGACGTCCTTTGATCTACACATTGTTCAAGACACTGGTCGACAAAGGCGATAAAGTGATCTACCCGGTTCCCTCATGGAACAATAACCATTACGTGCACCTTTCCGATGGGGTGCACTGTGTGATAGAAACCCTGCCCGAAAACAATTTCATGCCAACGGTAGAGGATATCTCACGTTGCATCAGCGGGGCTACGCTGCTTTGTCTTTGTTCGCCGCAGAATCCAACCGGCACCACGCTCCTGCCTGAACAGCTGGAACAGATCTGCGACCTGGTGCTGGATGAAAACCGCAGGCGTGGTGAAAGAGAAAAGAAGCTGTACGTGATGTATGACCAGATGTACTGGACGCTTACGCATGGCGATACCATTCATGCAAACCCGGTTTCACTGAGGCCGGAAATGAAGGAGTATACCATCTTCGTTGACGGTATTTCAAAAGCATTTGCTGCAACAGGAGTAAGGGTTGGCTGGTCGCTTGGACCCGCACCGGTAATCGCGAAGATGAAAAGCTTCCTCAGTCACATCGGTGCCTGGAGCCCCATGGCTGAGCAGAAGGCAACGGCGCAGTATCTCACAGAAACGGAGAATATCCGCTCCTTCATCGGTCAGTTCAAGGGCGCACTGAATGAAAGGCTGGTAAGATTATACAATGGTTTACTGGAGCTGCGCAGCAAGGGCTACCCGGTTGACGCTATAGCGCCACAGGCCGCAATTTATCTTACGCTGAAGTTCGATTTGGTGGGTAAGAAAACCGGTGATAATAGAGTCCTGGAAGACCAGTCCGCAGTCACCGCTTACCTTCTTTCAGAAGCAGGGCTGGCTATTGTTCCGTTCTACGCGTTCGGTGCCGGCAAACAAAGTCCCTGGTACCGCCTCAGCGTGGGTACCTGCAGGATGGATGAGCTGGATGCGATGTTTTTAAAGCTTGAATCTGCATTAAGCAGGTTGTCCTGAGGGATGCTCCAGGTGTTTCGCAGACACCTCTTCTCCGAAAAATAAACTCGCTTTATTATTGAAGTCTTCTGCAGAATCAGTGGTAAAGAACTGCTTCGTCGATCCGCGCGAGATGCGCTGTTCCATTTCAGGATGCCTCCTGAGGTAGTCGGCAAGACTGTTGGCAACGATCGTTCCCTGTGCGATCACTTCTGTGCCTACCGGCGCATATTCTTTTATCTTTTCGATCATCAAAGGATAATGCGTACAGGCCAGCAGCAGGGTGTCGATTTCGGGTCCCTGTGCCAGCAGGTGGTCCAGGTGTTTCTTTACAAAATAGTCGGCGCCTTTCGATTCATGCTCGTTGTTCTCAACCAGGGGTACCCACATGGGGCAGGCTTCCTGGTATACTTTAATATCGGGAAAGAACTTCCGGATCTCTATTTCGTAAGAACCTGACTGTACCGTTCCCGTGGTTCCGAGTATTCCGATGCTGCGGCTTTCGGTATAATTACCGATCACTTCGGTGGTGGGGCGGATCACACCCAGCACCCGCCTGTCTGGCGCAATTCGTGGCAGGTCGTTCTGCTGGATGGTTCGCAGGGCTTTCGCCGAAGCGGTGTTGCAGGCCAGCACTACCAGGGGGCAGCCCTGTTTGAAAAACCATTGAACGCATTCCAGGGTATAATGGTAAACCGTTTCGAAAGAACGGTTTCCATAAGGCGCCCGTGCATTGTCGCCGAGATATATGTAGTCGTAAGCCGGAAGCTTTTGGACAATGTCTTTCATGATGGTGAGGCCACCATATCCGGAGTCGAAAATACCGATCGGGCTCGTTGCAGGCATAGGCAAAAATAAAGAGAACCACCGCTGGGTGGTTCTCTTCTCTATTTTCGATCAGATTAATTCTTTTTCGGAGTGGTCGTTGGCTTCGGTGTGGTAGCCGGCCTGGCTTCCTCCTGCCCGCCGCCCAGTTCCTGTGGCAGCTGCACTTTGAGCTCTTTTGCTACCGGGATAAACAGGTTCTCCGCCTTGGTAAGTCCCATGTTGTACGAATAGGTTTCCAGAGCCTGGGGATTCAGCACGAAGGTATAGTTACCCTTCTGCAGGATCTTTTGGTAGGCCGCGAAGACCTGCTGGAAGAGCGGACCTGCAAGCATGTTCCGCTTGTTCTCCATTTTGTTCTGGGCGATCTGCTGCCAGTAAATCAGGTTCATTGCTACCTCGCTGCGCTGGCGCTGGATGAGGTCAAGAACGTTCTTTGCTTTGCCGGCAACTGAGTCGGCTTTGAAAGTACTGTCGAGGCGACGGAACTCGGACTGGTAGAATTCATATTCAGAAGTCAGCGAGTCTCTTTCATAAATCTGCAGCAGGCTATCCACCGAACGGTAGCCGGGCATTACGGTAACCATGGTCTCAAGATCAAAGAAACCCACCTTGATTGACTGGGCCTGGGCGTTTGTTTCATTTGTGATAAGCAACCCTACCAGTGCCACCACAGCGATCAGAACTTTCTTCATTGTTTGTAGTTATTAAAAAAATTAGAGGTGTTTATTTGATTCCAAGTTCGCGGAGGATGTCTTCACTCTTGTCGAGCTTGGGGTCGGCAAATATAACCGTAATCCCTTCACTTTTGTCTAAAATAAAGTCATATCCACGGCTCACAGCCATTTTTTGCACTGCGTTATAAACCTTATCCTGTATAGGTTTCACAAGTTTCTGGCGCTCTTTAAAAAGGTCGCCCTCGTAGCCGAATCTTCTTTTTTGCAGGTCGCGCAGCTCCTTCTCTTTATTGAACAATTCGTCCTCTCTTTTCTTCTTCAGGTCGTCGCTCAGCATATACTGTTCCGCGTCGTAATTCTTGTACATCCTGTCCAGCGCCGCCTGCATAGTATCGAGTTCTGCCTGCCATTGCAGGCTGATCTGCTCCAGTCTTTTTTCAGCTGCGGTATAATCCGGCAGCTTGCTCAGGATATACTTCGTATCGATGATCGCGTATTTCTGCGCAGAGGCGGAGAAACTGAGCAGGGCCGCACTGAAGGCCAACAGTAAAAACTTTTTCATATTGGAAGTTTTATTTTTCAGGGTTTTGAACCTTGCCATTGTTTATTCCGGCTCGAAGCCTAACATAAAGGTAAACCGCGCTGCGTCTTTCAGCTTGGTGTTCTGGTTGATCCTGTCAAGCCCTACACCGTAGTCAAAGCCCAGCAAACCGAACATCGGCAGGAAGAAGCGCATGCCCACTCCAGCCGAACGCCTTAACCTGAACGGATTGTAATCCTTCATGCTGTACCATCCGTTCGCTGCTTCAAAGAAGGTCAGTCCATAGATGGTGCTGCTTGGATTTAGACTCAAAGGATACCGTAATTCTAAAACGTACTTGTTAAAGATTGTGAAATATTGCTGCGCCGCCTGCTGATCCGGGTTTACCCTTGGGTTTGAGTTTTCATAAACGGGATAACCGCGGTGTGCCACGATATCGAAGCCCAGCAATGCGAAGTTGTTACTCAGGCCTGCGTCGCCCACCTGGAAGCGCTCGAATGGCGAGATGCTCAGCTTGCTGTTGTATCGACCTATGAACCCGGCCTTCACTGCAGCCTTTAAGATAAGCTGTTTGTTGGCTTCTTCGCTTTTTGCGCGGGTGAGGGGGATAAACCATTCACCGGTATATTTCCATTTGTGATATTCCACCAGTTCATAGGGATTGGCCTTGTTTACGCGATTCGGATCGAAAAGCGAATAAGGCGGGGTGAACTGGACGCTCAGCATAAAATTAGATCCGCTGGTGGGGAAGATCGGGCTGGGTCCGGAAGAGTTACGCGACAGCGCCAGGCGGAAACTCAGGTTGTTTGAGACGCCATTGTCAAACCCTTTCAGGTTGATGGGGTCGATCGCGTAATTCTTCAGCTTGTAACGCGTGTAGTTGACACTGTACATCAGGCTGAAGAAGTCGTCCGGCCATTTCAGCTGTTTACCGAGGCTGAGTGAAACACCAGATGTTCGGATGAACGAATTTTTTGCGGCCCTGCTTGTGTACGTCCCGGTCAGCGGGTCGTAGGCATTAGCGAACTTGGTGTCATAGAAGCTCACAGTAAATGCATTTCTCTTCTTACCACCCAGCCAGGGCTCAGTGAATGAGAAGTTATACGAACGGAAAGCCCGTCCGTTGCTCTGTACACGGAGGCTAAGTTTCTGCCCATCTCCGGTGGGCAATGGGTCCCATGAAGATTTCTTGAAAATATTTTTCAGTGAGACGTTGTTGAACGAAACGCCCAGCGTACCGGTAAGACCGATGCCACCGCCCCAGCCGGCACTGAGCTCAAGCTGATCACTTGATTTTTCTTCCAGCACCCAGTTGATATCCACTGTTCCTGCGTCTGCATCGGGCACCACACCCGGGTTGATCTTCTCGGGGTTGAAATAGTTCAGCTGGCCAAGTTCACGGATTGAACGCATCAGGTCGCTGCGGCTGAACTTGTCGCCGGGAATAGTGCGCAGCTCGCGACGGATCACATAGTCCTTGGTTTTGTCATTTCCGCTGATGGTTATGTTCCGGTACACCGCCTGCGGCCCTTCGATAATGCGGATCTCAAAGTCGATGGTGTCGTTATATACGGCGGTTTCCACCGGGTTTACCTGGAAAAACAGGTAGCCGTCGTCCATGTAAAGGCCACTGATATCGCCGCCCTCCGGTGACACCTGCTTGCCCAGTCTTTTGTTCAGCCTGTCCTGGTTATATACCTCTCCCTTCTTGATGTTCAGGATGGCACTGAGTACAGAATCGGAGTATTTGGTATTTCCTCTCCAGGTGATATTGCCGAAATAGTAGCGGTTTCCTTCGTTTAGCTTAATGCTGATCTTCAGGTTGTCGTTTACGCCCGGTGCGATGGAAGCAACGTTGGTATCAACGATCGTGGCGTCGCGATAACCGATGGCGTTGTAATAGGAGATGAGTTTTTCCAGGTCCTCGGCGAACTTGGTTTCATTGAATTTCGAGTTGCCGAACGGGCGGAGCTTTACATAGGGCTCGAATACCCGCTTCGTTTTAGTGAAGGTGAGGAAGCCGTAATCCTTTACGTACTGTTCCCAGGTATACGCGTTGGAGTCTTTCACCGGGTAAAGCGTGATCCGCGTCTTCTCTTTCGTATCCTTCATCTGTTTTTTCAGCTTCACCGGGTCGATGGTGTTGCCGGAAAACGAGATCTGTTCGATCTTAACCTTGCCGCTCTTGTCTACATGGAACACCAGGAACTGCGAGTTCTCGATTGAAGGATCGGGGGTTGCTTCAATATTCACGGCGACGTTACGGAAACCCTTGTCGAAATAAAACTTCCTGATTGCCTCTACAGCCGAGCGCTTCATGTTCTCCGTGATCACCCTTCCCTTCACCAGCCCTATTTTCCCGGTGAGGTCGTCTTTCTCTCCCTTCTTCACCCCGGTAAAACTGAAATCG
>DASVBM010000235.1:0-3108 GCA_036375835.1 Chitinophagaceae bacterium
TTAAGCCGCGGTAAAGCCGGTATGGGGAGGGTTTTCAACACAGGCGGGAGGCTGGAGCCTACAGGCTGGAGGCGGGAGACGGGAGGCTGGAGGCGGCGCGGCGTCACCATTGCCGAATCGTCGAATCGCCGAATTGCCGAATTGCCTAGTATTCATCCGCCAGCAAGCCGGTGCGCTCGTGGCCTTTCAGAATATATTCTGTAGTGGGGTCTGACTTAAATGCGTACCTGAGGTAGATACTGTCAACCGTATTGCCCGATCTTGAACGGGCCGCCGCGCGGAACATCTTTCCTTCTTTCAGTATCAGGCTGTCTGAACTATGCCAGTTCCTGTACATGCCTTCGCCGAAAGTTCTTGTGGCAGAAGAGATGCGCACGTTCGCACGCAGGGTGGGAGAAAGGAGGTTGTGATCGTCCAGCGTGATGGTATCGGCCAGCATGCGCTGCGCCTGTGTACCGAAAGTATCCACCACCTCAGTCACGTAAGTGGTGCGCGTGGAGAACAGGGCGTAGTTCGAGGTGGAAGCAGGTCCCTGTACCCTTACAAACCAGTGTTTCGCCAGGGTAACGGTATTGGGCGTGTCCGCCAGGCCTTCGTCTTTCGAACAGGAAACGACTACGATCGAGGCCGCGGCAAGGATCATCACTAATAACTTCTTCTTCATGGGGTTTGCTGGTTTGAAGCCTGTAAAGAAAGAAAAAAGCTGCTTCGCTTTCTGAAACAGCTTTTATGATTTTCTGTTAAAATTTTAACGGTTCATGCTCGCGAGGAACTCTTCATTGTCTTTGGTACCGCGCATCCGCTTCAGCAATTCGGTCATCGCCTCTTCGGTGTTCATGTCGTTGATATAAAGACGCAGGATGTTCATGCGCTGCAATACGTCCGGTGCCAGCAGCAGGTCGTCGCGGCGGGTAGACGAAGCCACCAGGTCGATCGCCGGGTAGATACGCTTGTTGGCCAGCCTGCGGTCGAGCTGCAGTTCCATGTTACCGGTACCCTTGAATTCTTCGAAGATCACCTCGTCCATCTTCGATCCTGTTTCGATCAGCGCGGTGGCCAGGATGGTGAGTGATCCGCCGTTCTCTATCTTACGCGCCGCACCGAAGAACTGCTTGGGCTTCTGCATCGCGTTAGCCTCCACACCACCGGAGAGCACCTTACCCGATGCCGGCGCCACGGTGTTGTGGGCACGTGCCAGGCGGGTGATCGAGTCCAGCAGGATGATCACGTCATGACCGCACTCCACCAGGCGCTTTGCCTTCTGCAGGGCGATGGTGGAAACCTTTACGTGCTTCTCCGCGGGCTCGTCGAAGGTAGAGGCGATCACCTCGGCCTTCACGCTGCGTTCCATATCGGTCACCTCTTCCGGGCGCTCGTCCACCAGCACCACCATCAGGTAGCACTCGGGGTGGTTCTCCGCGATGGCGTTGGCAACCGCTTTCAGCAGCATCGTCTTACCCACCTTAGGCTGGGCAACGATCAGTCCGCGCTGTCCCTTACCAATCGGTGTGAACAGGTCCATGATACGCGTAGCGTAGTCATTCGGCGTGGTAAAGAGGTTCAGCTTCTCGTAAGGGAAAAGCGGTGTGAGGTAGTCGAAAGGCACCCGGTCGCGCACTTCTTCGGGCTTCTTGCCGTTGATGGTATCCACCTTCAGCAGCGCGAAATATTTTTCACCTTCTTTCGGCGGACGCACCGCGCCATAAACCGTATCGCCTGTCTTCAGACCGAACAGTTTGATCTGCGAAGGAGACACGTACACGTCGTCGGGCGAAGAGAGGTAGTTATAGTCTGAAGAGCGCAGGAAGCCGTATCCGTCCGGCATCATTTCCAGTACGCCCTCGCCCATGATCACACCGTCGAATTCGATGTTGAAAGCGGGCTCTTTTCTTTCTTTCTGTTGTATCTTCTGGAAGAAATGCTCCACGTTGGGTATCTCGTCGATCACCGGCTCTGAAGCGGTGTCGGACTCTTCCGTTTCCGCAACGGCGGCTTCTTCGTCGGTTGACTTTGCCGGCACATCCGAAGCCTTGGTGAGCTTGGGCTTTTTGCCGCCGGCCACTTTCTTCGGCTCCTGCTTTTCCGCTTTGGGTTTAGCCGCGGCTTTCGGGGCTTCTTCCATGATCTCCGCTTCTTCGGTCACATTGCCCGTGGAAGCCTTAACCGTTTTTCTTCCCTTGGCGGGCGATTTCTTTTTGGGGTCAGCCTTACCGCTTTCGGTGACTGCCTGGCTGTCGAGTATCTTGTAAATAAGGTCCTGCTTGTTCAGCTTTTTGGCGTTGGGGATATTGAGCTGCTCGGCCACATCGTGTAATTCAGGCAGCAGCATGTCGTTCAATTGCAAAATGTCGTACATAAATGAAGATTCTAAAGAGAATAGATTTAATGAACTTCCGTCGGGGAATTTAAAATGAAATCGGTTGGTTGAAATTTGAAAACCGGCAAGCCTGAAGTGAAACTGAGGATTCCTCCGGTCTGATTCCGATGCAATGTTAAGCCAGAATTTCTTAAAAAAATAAAATTTTTCCGGCTTCACACGCCCTGGCGCTACACCTCATCCCCTCCCCCCGAAAGCGGATTTTCCTGTTACCAGCAGCGGAATTTCATGGAATCGTCCCTGGCAGGCCCGGCTGCCCTGGGCAGGCCGGTGTCGCACGCTTGTACTGCAGGGTTTCATGGTGGCAGCCTTGCCTTGACGCCCTCCGCCACCGGGGTGGGAATGTTACAAAAGAGACGCCAATTTTCAGGGGCAGAACTAGAGATTGAACTTTTCCAAAGTTTCAGAAGCCAGAAAAAATCTTCATCGCGAATCAGTCAACGGCCAGGTTAACGAAGCGGGGAACTTTGGAAAAGATTCGAACGAAAGTCAGCGGAGTCAGCGGAAGTCAGCCAGGTCAGCACGGGTAACTTTTCCAAAGTTTTTGAAGCCCGGGAAATATCTTCATCGCGAATCAGTCAACGGGCCAGCTTAACGAAGCGGGGACTTTTCCAAAGTTTCAGAAGCCGGAAAATAACTTCATCGCGAACAGTCAACGGTCTGGTTTAACGAAGCGGGGAACTTTGGAAAAGTTTCCGGGGAAAGTCAGCGGAAGTCAGCCAGGTCAGCAC
>DASVBM010000063.1:0-2980 GCA_036375835.1 Chitinophagaceae bacterium
GGAACCTGCACGATTACATGACCACGTATGGAAATGACTCATTGCTGAAAGACAAAGCGCTGCAGAAAAAAATGGATGCACTGGTAATGCAGGAAAAACTTTCGCTGAGTGCCACTGACAAATCGATCCTGCAGACCGAACTGAAGCTCACCGAACATTTTATCCGCTATATGCTCGGTAACTATGAAAAGGGATATGTGAAACGGAAGGAGATGGAGCGCTTTGTTCCCCGGAAGCAGGAAGACGTGATGATGCTGGCGGATTCGCTGATCAATAAAAAACATAAAGACGGAAGGTATTATGAGGAAGTTAATGAAAGCTACGCCGGTTTAAAGGAACAGCTGAAACGATATTACAGCATTGCAAAAGCAGGCGGCTGGCCAATGATACCTGCCGGTAAGACCTCGCTGAAAAAAGGTGTCAGTGCACCCGTTATCAGGCTGTTGAAACAGCGGCTGGCCATGACAGGCGACCTCGCAGCGAACGATACTACCGCTGTTTTCAACGATACCCTTGAGCAGGCCGTGAAGTCTTTCCAGCAGCGGTTGGGATTTAAACCGGACGGAGTGATAGGCAAGTCGGTACTCGCAGAACTGAATGTGCCGGTCCTCACCCGGCTCAAACAGATCCTGGTGAATATGGAGCGGATGCGGTGGACCCCGATGCACCACGAAGGAAGGCTGATTGTTGTTAACATACCGGAATTCATGTTGCATATCTACGAAGGAAGAAACGAAGTTATTTCAATGCCGGTAGTCGTCGGAAAGGAGGGGAACAACACGATGATGTTTAACGGCGACCTCAGTACCGTAGTGTTTAGTCCTTACTGGAATGTACCGCCGAGCATAGTGCAAAAAGAGATCCTGCCGGCGATGGAACGTGATCCATACTACCTGGAGAGCCAGAATATGGAAATCACCGGTGATGCCGGCGGTCTTCCTGTGGTGAGACAGCGTCCGGGCAGCGGAAATGCATTGGGTAAGGTGAAATTTCTTTTCCCTAACAGCTTTAATATTTACCTGCACGATACGCCTTCGAAAAGTCTTTTCAGCCGTGATAAGCGCGCCTTCAGTCATGGTTGTATCCGGGTATCCGATCCTGAAAGGCTGGCTAACTATGTACTGAAAAATCAACCGGAATGGACGCCCGAGCGTATTAACGAGGCGATGAACTCGGGAACAGAAAAGCACGTGAAGGTGAAGGATCCGATACCGGTGATCATCACCTATTACACTGCCTGGGTGGACGATAGCGGAAAACTGAATTTCCGTGGCGATATTTACGGTCATGATAAAAAGATTATGAGCAAGATGTTCACAGGCGCGGAGTAACAAAAAAGGCTTTCATCTGAATTCTTTTTCTTTGTGCAGCATGATGAAAGCATTTTACAAGCTGTTTATCGCCCTGTATCCGCTGTCTGCCCGGCTGCTGTCGGTTAAGAATGAAAAGGCAGCCAGGTGGGTGCTGGGCAGGAAGAATATTTTTGAACGCCTGACTGCGGGCATCAGCCACGACCGGAAAATCATATGGGTTCATTGTGCATCGCTGGGCGAGTTCGAACAAGGGAGGCCGCTGATTGAACAACTCCGGAAGGTTTTTCCCGAAACGGCCATACTGCTCACTTTCTTTTCACCCTCAGGATACGAAATACAGCGGCAGTATAGCGGGGCCGACTATGTTTTCTACCTGCCAATGGATTCAAAGAGGCATGCCGAAAGGTTCTTCGACATTGTACAGCCGGCGCTGGTGATTTTTATAAAATACGAATTCTGGTATTACTACATAAGAGAAGCTGCAAAGCGGAGCATTCCGGTACTGCTGGCTTCTGGTATATTCCGCCGTTCCCAACCTTTCTTTCAGTGGTATGGTGGTTTTTACCGGGAGATGCTGGGCAATTTCACCTGGATGTTCGTACAGGATCAACGTTCGGCGGAACTTCTGGCTACAATCGGTATCAGCAGCGTTGCGGTAACCGGTGATACCCGGTTCGACCGGGTACGCGCCATCGCGGATCAATTCACCCCTATTGAAGCTATTGACCACTTCTGTGGTGGTCACCCGGTGATTGTTGCAGGAAGCACCTGGACGGAGGATGACAAAGAACTCGCACATTTCGCTAACAGTAACCGGCATATCCGTTTTATTATCGCCCCACATAATGTCAGCAAGGCCAGGATAGCAGAATGTCTCTTGTTGTACAATACGGCCAGAACATTTTCAGGCTCGGCTACCAATGTTGAGGCAGGAGAGGAGGTGAATGTGCTGGTGATCGACAGCATCGGATTATTATCAAGGCTGTATCACTATGCCACCATCGCTTTTGTAGGCGGGGGCTTTGGTGCCGATGGTGTGCACAATGTGCTAGAGGCAGCGGTTTACGGTAAGCCGGTGGTGTTCGGTCCCGAATACGAAAAATACATTGAGGCGGTGCAACTCACTGAAAAGGGTGGGGGATTCCCGGTAGAAAATGCGCTGGAACTCGAGACCCGCTTCAATTTGTTGCTGGATGATGAGTTTGTTTACCGGCAGTCCTGCCTGGCTGCGGCATCGTTCATAAAAGAAAATGTCGGTGCTACGGAAAAAATCATCCGGTATATTCAGGAGAAGCGTCTTTTCACTACCTGATCGAAATCCTTCGCGGTAGCGTTCTGCTCGGTCCACCCGATCTTGACTTTTAACTCACGCTGTATCCATGTTTCGGCTTCCGCCAGGCTGGTAAAGCCGTTGATCGTTTTGATACTGCGTTCGTACATCGCTTCGTCGCCCCTGAAGAGTTCATTGATAAAACGATAACGGTCATTAATGCCAATCGCTTTTCTGAGATCGTGCACCGGTTCGCCTTTTATTGTGGAAGCGATCTCGTTTGAGTCCTCTTTCAACTTCTCATTGATGCTGTCGCCGTCGATGTGCACGTCGTTTAGTTCATAGACCTGCTTCTGGTGCGTGAGGGTGGGAATCTCTACAGGAGTATCCGCGGGCC
>DASVBM010000329.1:0-6528 GCA_036375835.1 Chitinophagaceae bacterium
TGGCGCCATCGGAAGCAGTTGCGTTTAACGGGATCCTGGTTGCCTGATGCACTTCCTGCAATATTTCCACCTGTCGCAGCAATCATATTAAACCGGCAGGAGGCCTGTAGTGAATACTAGGGGCATGCCAGCAAATTTTTATTTTATAATTTCCCGACATAATAATTTCATATGGATGACGTGGTGCTGAGGTGCTGGCGAAGGCAGGATGCGCAGCAACTCTCTGCAATTGCCAACAACCGGAAGATCTGGCTGAACCTGCGTGACCGGTTTCCGCACCCATATACGGTTATGGATGCAATGAAATGGGTACAGCTGCATCATGAGGACGATCCTGTGCAGCATTTCTGCATCGAGTACCAGGGTAAGGTGGCGGGCGGTATCGGGGTACTTACCAAAGAAGACGTCTATCGCTGTAGTATCGAGATCGGTTATTTTGTGGGCGAGTCTTACTGGGGCAGAGGAATAGCCAGCTACGCGGTAAGCCGGATGCTGGAATATATTGAAGACCATTTCGACGTCAACCGCATCTATGCTGAAGTATTCGAACACAACAAGGCATCCATGCTGGTACTGCGTAAGAACGGCTTTCACCTGGAAGGAATCAGGCAGAAAGCAGTGCTGAAAGATGGCGTTCTGCTGGATGACTACATCTGGGTAAAATTCCTTAACAAGCGTAAATAGCGAACCAATCAACTAACCAAAACAGCGAACGATGACACGTATTTTTCTGATGATCGGCTTATGTATTTGCCTGGACGCAGCAGCGCAGGATACGATCTCCAAAGCAGACCTGCCGGTTGCGGCAAAATTTTTCGATCTGCAGTTCACCGGCCAGGAAGTGGATTCAATGTACGAAGGCGTACGCGACCTTGTTGAGAACGTAAGGCGCATGCACCAGATACCACTCGACAACAGCGTGCCGATGAGCCTTTGGCAAAGCCCGGTACTGCCGGGTATGGTGTTTGAAACGAAGCAGAAGCCGATAGACTGGAAGATACCCTCCGGCGTTCAGTTACCGAAGGAGCGGTCGGATCTCGCATTTTATAATATCCTGCAACTGGCTTCGCTGATACACGGCAGAAAGATCAGCTCTGTTGAGCTGACAGAATTTTTCATCAGCCGGCTGGAGAAATACGACGATAGCCTGAAGGCGGTGATCACCATCACCAGGGATATCGCGATGCAGCAGGCAAAGCAGGCAGACGCGGAGATCGCGGCCGGAAAATACCGCGGCCCGCTGCATGGTATTCCCTACGGATTGAAGGACCTGTTTGCCGTGAAAGGCACCCGGACCACCTGGGGAGCCGCACCGTATAAAGACCAGGTGATTGATGAAGACGCGTATGTTTACCAGCGCCTCAGGGAGGCAGGAGCGGTGCTGGTTGCAAAATTTACCCTGGGTTCGCTGGCGATGGGGGATAAGTGGTATGGTGGCCGCACAAATAATCCATGGAATCTTCGTTTCGGTTCTTCCGGATCTTCCGCAGGATCAGCTTCGGCGACGGTTGCAGGGCTGGTACCTTTTGCCATCGGAACGGAAACCCTGGGGTCGATCATTTCACCATCCAACGTGTGCGGTGCAACCGGCCTGCGGCCTACTTTCGGAAGCGTTAGCCGTACGGGCGCGATGTCGCTTAGCTGGAGCATGGATAAGATCGGGCCGATATGCAGGAGTGCGGAAGACGCAGCAGTAGTATTTGCCCATATTCACGGAACGGACGGGAAAGACGGCAGTGCGGTATCGATGCCTTTCAATTATAATCGCAATACCGACATCAGAAAGCTGAAGATCGGTTATGCAAAGAATTACTTCGATAAGATCACCGATACTTCAAGGAATGAGTGGAAGGTTTTGCAGGCGTTTAAAAGAATGGGAGTTACGGTTGATCCCGTTGTATTTCCCGACAGTGGTATCTATAATTTCAATATGGTAGGTATCATCATTGGAGCAGAATCTGCCGCCGCATTTGATGCCCTTACCCGAAACAACATCGACGACCAGCTTACCTGGCAGAACCGGAACGACTGGCCGAATTATTTCCGAACCGCGCGGTTTAGCTCCGCAGTGGATTACATCACCGCCAATCGCCACCGCTACCTGTTGATGAAAGAAGTGAACAGGCTTTTCAGCGATTACGATGTGATCATCACGCCCACGTACGCTGGTACGCAACTGGTGATCACCAACCTGACCGGTCACCCGGCGGTAAGCCTGCCCACCGGGTTTAACCCCCGGTTCAATACACCGACCAGCATCACCTTCCTTGGAAAATTGTATGGTGAGGCGAACCTGCTTGCCGTGGCAAAGGCGTTCCAGCAGGCAACATGGTTTGAGGATGTTCACCCTGCGGGATTTAAAAACTGAAAGCTGCCGCGATCAGTTTTTCAGGTAAGGCTCCTGGCGGGTGGAGACATTCATTTTCTGAACAGTACGGGTGTCATACTGGCTGACAACGGTGATTGCTGTTGCTTTGACCAGCACTTCAGTTTCTGTTCCGTTGTCGTTAATGAAGCCGAGATAAGCTTTTCCTTTCAGGGGGCGCTTCATAGCGGAAGCTTCATTCACCACGTTGCCCGATTTGAATTGTAAGAACGGCTTCTCCTGCTGAAACAACAACGCATTATTGTAGTCATTGATGAACGAGTATCTTATCCTCGGACCTGCCACCGTCTGGAAATAATTATTTCCGTTAACGGCCACGGCGGCCATTGCACTGTAACCAGGCATTTTATTTTCGCCGCAGGCCGCAGCGGTAAGAAATTTTTCCCGGCCGGTGTAATGGGCTTCCTTTCCTTCGTCGCCGGCGCCGATATAATATGCCCAGGCAATCGTGTTTTCAGGAAGTGGTATTTCCAGGATCGCACGGTTATTCGTTGAAACTGTGGTTTTGGCCGGGACTTTAACGGACTGGCTGAAAAACGGTAGCGCGGTGGTATCGCTTTTTACCACGTATCTCTCATCAACCGTATAGTAGCTGGTATCGGAAATCGTTTTCCAGTAAACGGTGGTATTGAAGTTCTTTGTGGTTTCGCCCGCAGGAATGCGCTGAATATTGAATTTGCATACGCGGCCGCCGATTGACGAATTATAAAACCTGAATTTGTAAATGCCGCCCTGGCTTACTTTAAGCCTTTTGTTATCCACCCGCCTTGTTTTGTAGTCAGTAAAGCGCGAATTGGAAGGGTATTCGATGATCTCCACTTCCTTCAGTTCTTTTCCATTGACCTCGACGAAGTTGAACAGGATTTCATCGCCTTCGGCAAAGCCGTAATAAAACACCTGTTCTCCACCCAGTGCGCCGACCTTTACGGTATTTTCAGCTACATCGACGGGTTGCTGAGCTTTCAGCAGGCCGGCGTGACAAAGTGCAATAACAATAATGAATATCTTTCTCATAAGCGGGTAAGTATATTGATAGTTTATTGAACTAAACGCTCTGGCAATACCGGGTATTGTTTACCTGGTTTTCAGCCAGCTCTTCAGCACGGAGTCTTTCCGTTCCGGTGTGAGTGAATACCGGTATTCAAACAAAGCCGATTCCCAATCGCCGTATACCGGGTTCGGAAGCATGATAAAACGGTTTCCGAATTCCGCGGCAACTGAATTGGTGGCGGCATTGCGTTCGGCAACGGGTTGCTTGTCGAAAATAAAACTGAAGTCCGAAAGGTTGTCTCCCAGCAGCAAAGGCACATCAAACTGTTCCATCACCTGGTGCCGCCTCGGTTCCTTACCTGAACTTTCCTGTTTCAACAAGAGGTGTTTCTCATCGGCGTCAGGGAAATTGAAACGGATAAGGTTTTTCAAGGTTCCATCTTTCTCATTTGCGGCACGGTTGGTAACATAAAAGATCTGCACGCCCTGGGAGGATGCATAACGGAGAAAATGAAAGGCCCCGGGCACCGTGTCTGCACTAGCCTCGGCTGTGTATGCTGCCCATGAAGCGGATTCATAGTCCTTTCCCTGCAAGGCCTGACGCGCGGCATAGATGCTGTTATCGAGTACGGTTTCGTCAATATCGGTGATGATGGCCAGCGGCTTGTCGTGTGGTGAAGCCAGTGCCATATCCAGCCTGAGGTAAGCGATATTATAAGCCTGGTAACAAAGTGCCCGGTATTCCGCGGCACGCTGCTGGAATACGGTAGTGAATATTTTGCCGTCGACAATTATTGAGTTTCGTGGTGGCGAGGCGGGTTGCCGGGTAGAGGTACAGGCTGCTGCAAGAACCAGGATCACCAGCGATAGATTTTTCATGGCATTCAGTTGAGCGGCAAAGATAATGGCTTCGTTCAGCCGGCATTGGATCTTAACCTGTGGATTTTGTTTCCGGTGTTATCATTATCCATGACGAAATGCATGGCTTTGTTTTAACGAAACAGCCTTACGGCAGAGCTATCAACATCGTATTTTTGTTACCGACCATGAAATTCACGCTCCACTCTGAATATCAGCCGGCCGGTGACCAGCCCGCAGCGATTCAACAGCTGACGGAAGGGCTGGTCAATGGCGAGCGGTACCAGACCCTGCTGGGCGTAACGGGGTCCGGCAAAACATTCACAATGGCAAATGTGATCCGGAATGTTCAGAAGCCGACGCTGGTACTTACGCATAACAAAACACTGGTTGCTCAGTTATATGGCGAGTTCAAACAATTCTTTCCGGAGAATGCTGTCGGATATTTTGTATCGTACTATGATTACTACCAGCCGGAAGCATATATGCCGGTGAGCGACACCTATATTGAAAAGGACCTGAGTATAAACGAAGAGCTGGATAAACTGAGATTACAGGCGACTGCGGAACTGTTGAGCGGGCGCCGCGATATCGTCGTTGTTGCCAGCGTGAGCTGTATCTACGGTATCGGTAACCCCACGGAATTCGCAAACAGCGTGGTGAGGCTTGAAAAGGGGCAATCGGTTTCGCGCCAGGGCTTCCTGCATTCACTGGTGAACAGCCTTTACAATCGTTCGCAGGAAGAGTTCAAGCGGGGTACGTTTCGCGTAAAGGGCGATACGGTTGACATCAACCTGCCTTACGTGGACTACGGTTACCGGATTACATTTTTCGGAGACGAGATCGAAGAGATAGAAACACTGGAGACATCAACCGGCAAGCGTATCGCGAAGCTGGACAACGCTGCCATCTTTCCTGCTAACCTTTACGTAGCTCCGAAGAACATGCTGCATCAGATCATGTTTGAAATACAGGACGAAATGCGGCTGCAGGTGGAATATTTTAAGTCGCAGAACAAGTTCATCGAAGCGCAGCGGTTGAAAGAAAGGGTGGAGTACGACCTTGAGATGATCCGTGAGCTGGGGTATTGCAACGGTATAGAAAATTACTCCAGGTTTTTTGATCGCAGGGTGCCCGGAACCAGGCCATTCTGCCTGCTCGATTATTTCCCAAAGGATTTCCTCTGTATCATCGACGAGAGCCACCAGACAATTCCTCAGGTAGCCGGTATGTATGGCGGGGATCGGAGCCGGAAAATGGTGCTTGTCGATTATGGCTTTCGCCTTCCGTCGGCGCTGGATAACCGTCCGCTTAACTTCCACGAATTCGAAAACCTGCTGAACCAGGTTGTGTATGTGAGCGCCACGCCCGGCGACTATGAGCTCGAAAAATGTGAAGGTGTGGTGATAGAACAGGTGGTACGCCCTACGGGTTTACTGGATCCGCCGATAGAAGTACGTCCGTCTGCAAACCAGATCGATGACCTGCTGGATGAAATAGACAAGCGTGTCAAAAAAGGAGACCGTGTTCTGGTAACCACCCTCACCAAGCGGATGGCAGAAGAGATGGATAAGTACCTGCATCGTATTGACATAAAATCGAAATACATCCATAGCGAAGTTGATACGCTGGAGCGCGTTGAAATTCTGAGACAGCTAAGGCTGGGCGAAATAGATGTGCTGGTTGGGGTAAACCTGCTGAGAGAAGGGCTTGACCTGCCGGAGGTTTCACTGGTAGCGATCCTCGATGCCGACAAGGAAGGGTTTCTGCGGAACGAACGCTCGCTTACACAGACAGCCGGAAGGGCAGCGAGGAATGTCGAAGGACTTGTGATCTTTTATGCAGATACGATGACGGAGAGCATGCAGCGTACGATTGACGAAACCAACCGTCGCAGGGAGAAACAGATCGAATACAATACAGCGCACAACATCATACCCAAAACGGTTAAGAAAACCACGGATCAGATATTTGCACAGACCTCGGTACTGGACATACGTGGTTTCGATCCGAAGAAGCCATATGCGATCCAGGGTGATGAAGACCTGGTTCCAAGAGCAGCCGAAGAGCAGGAACAGTATAAAACGATTCCGCAGATGGAGCGGGCGATCGGCCGCGTCAGAAAAGAGATGGAAAAAGCTGCAAGAGATCTCGACTTCATTGAAGCTGCAAGGCTGAGGGACGAAATGTTCCGGCTGCAGAAAGAACTGGAGGCGATGAAATAATAACCTGATCTGTCGAATGCTGCTGACTACAGGAGACGATTCCCGGGCAGGTGATGAAGCTGAGAAACC